>NZ_AENV01000005.1:0-75000 GCF_000183625.1 Selenomonas sp. oral taxon 137 str. F0430 | reverse complement strand
AAAAGGAATTTGACACGCTGATTCATCAGGTCAGCCCCGAGGATCTCATGGAGTACGGCATCATCCCGGAGATCATCGGACGCCTGCCCGTCATCTGCACACTCGAGACGCTCGACGAGGACGCGCTCCTGCGCATTCTCACCGAGCCCATCAACGCCCCCGTACGGCAGTATGAAAAACTGCTCGCGATGGACGGCGTGGAGCTGGTCTTTACCGAGGACGCCCTGCGCGCCGTCGCGAAAAAGGCGATCGCACGCAAAACGGGCGCGCGCAGTCTCAAGGGCATCATCGAGGAGGTCATGCTCGACGTGATGTTCGACATCCCGCGCGAGACCGCCCCGCGCCGCGTCACTGTCACAAAGGAATGCATCACGGACGGCGCCCTCCCCATCATCGAGGTCGCCGAAGCGGGCTAAGATACGCAATCAAAAAGAGAATCGGTGCACACAATGTTGTGTAACGGTTCTCTTTTATTGTTGGTATTTGGTTGATATGTCGCCCCCGTAGGGGCGTACCCTGTGACGATATACGGCGGCGTAACGTATCGATGAGATCGGACTGCGCGAAAAACCCGCGCATAAAACCGTATAGTAAGTGACGCGGAAGTTTGGATGCAGAGCAAGGAATGAGAAAAACACAAGCGCAGGCGTAGTTAAAGACCTACGTCAAGCGCAGTGTTTTTCGATATGACGCAGCTATGCGCCAAAATCCCGCGTCACGCCTCACGCCTTATCCGAAGACAGCTTCATAGTCCTTCCTGAACTTCTCAATCCCCTGATCCGTGAGCGGATGATGCGTCATCTGCTCGAGCACCTTATACGGCACAGTCGCGATGTCCGCTCCCGCCAGCGCGCAGTCGATCACATGGATCGGATGGCGCACGCTCGCCGCGATGATCTCCGTCTTGATGTCGTGCAGTCCGAAGATGTCCGCGATGCTGCGGATGAGATCGATGCCCGGCACGGAAATATCGTCGAGCCGCCCGAGGAACGGCGACACATAGGTCGCCCCCGCGCGCGCCGCGAGCAGCGCCTGCCCCGCGCTGAAGACGAGCGTCACGTTCGTCTTGATATTCTCTGCCGCGAGCCGCTTCACCGCCTTCAGCCCCTCGACCGTCATGGGGATCTTCACGACCATATTCGGATGGATCGCCGCGATCTCGCGCCCCTCCGCGACCATGCCCGCCGCGTCCGTCGTCGTCGCCTTCACCTCACCGCTGATCGCGCCGTCCACGATAGAGACAATCTCGGCGATGACCTCCTTAAAATCGCGTCCCTCCTTCGCGATCAGAGACGGGTTCGTCGTCACCCCGCAAATGACGCCCATATCGTTCGCCGCGCGAATCTCCTCCACCTTTGCCGTGTCAATAAAAAACTTCATCATTGTTCCTCCTTTACCGGCTCAAATTACATGTATTATATCATTGATTTGGAATTTTCCAAAATAAATATGCGGTACACCGTCGCAGTTTTTGTCAGTTATAACTGACAAAAATATATTTTCCTCCTTGTTTGTCACTTATAAATGTACTAGAATAAATGTCGCATATCCGTAAAGGAGGTGAGAGCCTTGGAAAAGCGCCCTCATTTTGAAGATATTGCATCCTACAGCGAGTTCAGCCGGTATTATTGGTACCGCGCGGAGCTCACCGCACTGTGCAAACGGCTCGGCATCCGCCACACGGGAACGAAGGCGGAGCTGAACGGGTATATCGAGGCATATTTTAACGGCCGGCTGATTCGCCCGCAAAAAGAATCCCGCAAAAGAGGCACCCGTGAGATTTCGCTCGACTGTCCGCTGCTCGCATGCAATTTTGCGTTCAACGCAGCGTTTCGGGCATACTTTTCCGAGGTAACAGGCGTCCGAAATTTCAAATTCAATGCCGATATGGCGGCGGCATGGCGCAAGGTGAAGCGCACACGGGACAGCTCGTTCACGGTGCGGGATTTGCTGGCGCTGTATTACCGCGAGTCAGACTATGCGAAATATGACAACAAGGCTTGTGAATGGAACCGCTTTCTCAAGGATTTCTGCGCCGACCCGCAAAGCAGGATTTACAAGCACCGTCTCAAAGCCGCCGCGGCGCTGTGGGCGATCGTAAAAAATCCACGCTGCCGAAGGTCTACCGCCCCGCGCTTTTGGAGCAGAACCGCGCGCGGCTTGAAATATATCAATAGTAAATGATGTCCTCCGTGATGTGATTCGAATCAAAAAGAATGGAGCCACACCAATGAGCTTGCGTTATATGGACTACATGTCCACCATATCTTCAGACAAATTACACGAAGGATTATTTGCTCACGGTATGTTTACAGAAAAACTTCCACCGATATTCACTTCAGAGAATTTTTTTCAATTCTATAAGAGTACCCCGGATGCTTTCCCCAAAAGCCTGTGCCAAAAGCCTCATGGGGTTATTTACTTTGAATCATGGCGAAATACGAATGTGCCAAGGCTCTATGCGATTCCTCATCCAATCGCATACTACAACCTCTGTCAATGTCTCTCTGATCACTGGAACGAATTAAAAACACATTTTGCCCAACAAACTCATGCCCAATCACATAAGGTAAGTAGAATCCATATTCGTAAACAAAAAATTCTAAAAGTCTATTTGCCATGACGTATAGTAATTGGAAAACGGATGCATCCCCCGAACCGGACTTACAAATCGGTAATCACTATATGGTTCGTGCCGATATTTCAACATGCTTTCAGAGCATGTATACGCATTCGCTTCCTTGGGCGCTTGTCGGAAAGCCCACGGCAAAGCAGACTAAAAATGATAAAACGATCTGGTACAATATCCTAGATCACAAATGTATGGAGCTAAAAAAAGGCGAAACACACGGCTTTCTGATCGGTCCACATACTTCTAATTTATTATCGGAAATTATCCTTACCGCAGTAGATAATAAGTTAGTGGCAGCCGGTTGGAAATACATCCGGCATATTGACGATTATACCTGCTATGTTCTCTCCTATGAAAAAGCACAAGAATTTCTGATAGATTTACGTTCCTGTTTGAGAGAATATGACCTATCCCTCAATCATAAAAAAACAAAAATCATCCCTCTTCCGATAGCCGCAAAGCCGTCATGGGTGTATACGCTAAAGACATTTCAGTTGATCAGACGGGAAGATCACATAACCTATACGGGAGTGCAGGCATATTTGGATATGTCAATCGGTCTGATGCTAACACACGATAATACCGCCATAATTAATTATGCAATTAAGATGCTAGAAAAACAGTCCCTAACTCAAAATGCTAAATCCTATTGCTTAAAAACAATGCTGCACCTGTCTGTGATATATC
Organism: Selenomonas sp. oral taxon 137 str. F0430; assembly: GCF_000183625.1. Classification (NCBI taxonomy): domain Bacteria; kingdom Bacillati; phylum Bacillota; class Negativicutes; order Selenomonadales; family Selenomonadaceae; genus Selenomonas; species Selenomonas sp. oral taxon 137. Next base: position 71,681 of record NZ_AENV01000005.1, on the reverse strand, counting down.
CATATCTTATACCGCTATTGCCGGAATACGTTTTCAAGCCCTATCACGCCGCTCCCTCACAAATCCGGGATATAAGCGAAATCTTTTATAGGTCGGCAATCGCAGCAAAAAACTATGAAGCAGCAATCTATGCGATATACTTTTCCCTAAGATATAAATTTGAATTATCGGCAGTCACCGTGGAAAACGCAATAAATAGCGATAGTTGTCTGCTAAAACTATTTGTATGGTTGTATTTTGAAAAAACCGGGGATATAGATAGCATGGAAAAAATGCGAGACCATGCAGCTGAACTTGCAGCACAAGACTTTGATGGATATTGGTTGTTCGTATATGAATCATTGCCCGAAAAGCTATTAGTAAACGAATGGCAGATCATGAAACATGCAGGTATTTCATTTATTCAAGACGTTTAGAATAAATGCGACTCCTCCCCATGCCCTCACAACTTCTCCATTTGTATCATGAAGATTCCCCGCATATACAAAAAAGCACGCCTCCGGTTGATCGGAAGCGTGCTTTTTTGATTGCCTAATATACTCTTAGTCCTTCATGCGCGGCACAGTCATGGTGCCGAAGGATTTTTCCTTGCGGTGGCAGTGCGGGCATTCGTTTTCAATCAGTCCGGTGTAGCCGCAGACGGGGTCGCGGTCGACGGGGTGATTGATGGAGAAGTAGCCCATGTTGGCGTCGTGCATGGCGCGGACGACTTTTTCGAAGGCTTTGACGTTCTTCGAAGGGTCGCCGTCCATCTCGATGTAGGCGATGTGTCCGGCGTTTTCGAGCTCATGATACGGGGCTTCGATGCGGATCTTGTCGTACGCGCTGATGTCGTAGTAGACGGGGACGTGGCTGGAGTTCGTCATGTAGCCGCGGTCGGTGACGCCGGGGATGATGCCGTACGTCTTTTTGTTCGCGCGCTGGAACTGCCCCGCGGTGCTCTCGGCAGGCGTGCCGAACGTCGACCAGTTGCGGCTCTCCGCCTGCGTATAGGCGTCGGTGCGCTCGCGCATGTGACGCACGATTTTGAGCCCAAGTTCCTGCGCCTCTTCGCTCTCGCCGTGGTGCTTGCCGATGAGCGCGACGAGGCACTCGGCAAGTCCGCAGAAGCCGATGGAGAACGACGCGTGCCTGAGAACCCCCTTGATGGAGTCGACCTGACTGAGCTTTTCGCTGCCCATCCACACGCCCTGTCCCATGAGGAACGGGTAGTTGTAGACGTGCTTTTCCTCGATGACCTTCAGGCGGTCGAGGAGGTAGTCGTGGCAGAGCTCGATGTAGTAATCGTACAGCTCCCAAAATTTATTCAGATCGCCCTTCGCTTCGAGCGCGAGCTTCGGCAGGTTGATGGTCGTAAAGGAGAAGTTTCCGCGGCTGCCCGACTGCTCGGGGCCGTTGACGTTGCCCATGACGCGCGTACGGCATCCCATCGTCGCGACGCAGCTGTTGTAGTCGCCGGGCTTGTAGTATTGCAGGTTGTACGGCGCGTCGATGTTGACGTAGTTCGGGAAAAGCCGGCGCGCGCTGACGCGGCACGACTCGATGAAGAGGTCGTAGTTCGGATCCTCGGGGTTGTAGTTGACGCCCGCCTTGAGCTGGAACACGGAGATGGGGAAAATGGCGGTCTCGCCGTTGCCGAGTCCCTGCCAGATCGCGCTGAGCACTTCGCGGATGACGAGTCGTCCCTCGGGCGAGGTGTCGAGTCCGTAGTTGATGGAGCTAAAAGGCACCTGTGCGCCCGCACGCGAGTGGAGCGTGTTGAAATTGTGGATGAGCGCCTCCATTGCCTGATGCGTCTCCTCCTCGACGCTCTCGCAGGCGAGACGGTAGATCGTCGCGGCGTCGGCGTCAAGCTCGCCCGCGACGGGCGTCTCGAATGCGTTCCGATAAACGACGTCGAGCGCGCGCCGCAGCTCTCTGACGGCGCTTTGTCCGAGGTCGCTGTCGGCATCCTCGGCGTAGACACAGACGGCGAAGTCCAGCTCTGCGCGCAGCGCTTTTTTGAACGCGTCGTGCGTGAAATGTCCGTGTCCGAGACGATAGAGGAGCGCTTTCCACGCCTCCTCGACGATCGCCTTGCGGAAGGATTTTTTCACGCCGTCCGCCATCGCAAAGTCGAACGCGTTGATGCTCTGTCCGCCGAACATGTCGTTCTGGTTCGACTGGATCGCGATGCAGGCGAGACTCGCGTATGCGCGGATGGAGTTCGGCTCGCGCAGGAAGCCGTGTCCGGTGGAGAAGCCGCCGCGGAAGAGTTTCAGGAGGTCGATCTGGCAGCAGTTGAACGTGATGAGCGAGAAGTCCTTGTCGTGGATGTGGATGAAGTTCTCGCGGTCGGCGTCGGCATACCGCTCCTCGAGGACGTAGTTGTCGACGAAGTGCTTTGCACCCTCGGCGCCGAGTTTCAGCATGATGCCCATCGACGCGTCGGTGTTGATGTTCGCGTTGTCACGCTTCAGATCGGAGTCCACGGCATCCGCGAAGAAGATGTCGCGGTAGCTCGCCATGAGGTGTTTTTGTGCCATGCGGCGCTGTGCGTGGCGCTGGCGGTAGGTGATGTAGCGGCGCGCGATGTCGTAGAATCCGTGCGCGAGGAGCTGTTTCTCGACGAGATCCTGAATCTCCTCGACGGAGATCTCGGCGCGGCTCTCAAACGCCGTCTCCACCGCCGCCGTCACGTTCTCGATCTCAAGCGCGGTCATCGGGTGCGCGTACTCCTTGCTCGCCGCCGCAATCGCGTTGAGGATCTTCGCGCGGTCGTAGGGGACGCTGTGCCCCGCGCGCTTCGTTACCGTTGTCACTGCCATGAACTTTTCTCCTTTGAATTTGAAAATACACTATATCTTGTGGTTTTCGATTTTTGATGCGGAATATATTGTAACAGAGCCACGAAAGAAAGGCAAGAATTTTTTAGGTTTTTGACATCGCTTCATTTTCTGTTATACTCTAAACTATAGAAAGATTGGAGGGGCGCCCATGGGACTGAATTTTAAGGTGCAATTCGTAAATCATGACGCGGCGGTTCGAACACTGCGCACAAACGACGGTCAAAATTCTGTCCTCATGACGTTCGGTCCCGGCTCATACCTCATGAGCGGCACGATCGTATACGGCGTCGGCGAGCGGCATGTGCTTGTCGGGCGGTACTCCTCTCTGGCAGACGGTTTGACGTTTAACATCGGGCAGAATCACAACCTTCATAATATCACGACGTATCCTTTTGAAAATCTGCGCTGTCTCAAAACAGGCGACCACCAAAACCATGCCGCCGCCGTCAACCGCGGGCAAATCATCATCGGCAGCGACGTGTGGATCGGCGATAACGTGTGCCTGATGGGCGGCGTGCGCATCGGCAACGGCGCGGTCATCGGCGCAAACGCGGTCGTGGCAAAGGACATCCCGCCCTATGCGGTCGCCGTCGGCAACCCGGCGCGCGTCATCAAATACCGCTTTGATGAGGAGACGATTCGCCGCCTGCAAAAGATCAAGTGGTGGAACTGGTCGGCGGAAAAAATCGAAGCACACCGCGCCTTCCTCGAGGGCGGCGACATGGAGGGATTTCTCGCCGCCTGCGAGCGCGCGTACACACCGCCGTCCGCAGATGAGGCCGTGGATATCGCCGCGACTGTCCGCGCGCTCCGGGGCGGAGCAATACACGATATATTATTTTATCCCGGATTTCAGCGCGGACGATGCCGTTTGGCGTTATGTAGTCGAATCTTACATTACCTCGTACCGCGCACGGGATAAGGCGGCGCTCATTCTCGCCGTCACGCAGGACACGGATGCAAAGGCGCCGCTCGAAGCGATCACCGCGCGGCTCGCGGACTGCGGAGACGATGCGCCCCTCATTTTCACCCATACGCCCGCGCAAAGCCTAGAGTTCTCCCCCACGATCCTCGCGGCGTCGGACGTCCCCATCACGACGAAGGAGGACGTCTCCTCGCGCGCCGCAGACGACGCCGCGGACGCGGGGCTCACGATCCGCTACGGGCTCGATCCCGCCGCGCTGATCTTCCCGCCGCTTTCCTAAATGCGCGCGAAACGCCGCACATTTAATAAAAGAGAGGTTTACATCATGACAGTCACAGCAGCACAGGACACCCGCCGCAAAATCATTCTCAGCGGCATTCAGCCGACCGGCACGTTCACCCTCGGGAACTATCTCGGCGCGGTGAAGAACTGGCGGCATTTGCAGGAGTCCTATGACTGCTATTATTTTGTCGCCGATCTGCACGCGCTGACCGTATACAACGAGCCGGAGAAACGCCGCCGGCAGAGCCGCGAGGCATTCGCCCTCCTGCTCGCGTGCGGTCTTGATCCGAAGGAGAGTCTCGTCTTTATCCAGAGCCACGTCCCCGCGCACGCGCAGATGGGATGGATGCTCTCGTGTCTCAGTCCGTTCGGCGACCTCTCGCGCATGACGCAGTTCAAGGACAAATCCGCGAAACACCCCGAGGACATCAACGCGGGACTTTTCACCTACCCCGCGCTCATGGCGGGCGACATTCTCCTCTACCAAGCGGATTACGTCCCCGTCGGCGCGGATCAAAAACAGCACCTCGAATTCACGCGCGACGTCGCGGAGCGGTTCAACCGCGCCTACGGCGAGGTGTTCCGCCTGCCCGAGGGCTACTATCCGAAGGAGGGCGCACGCGTCAAGAGCCTGCAGGAGCCGACGGCGAAGATGAGCAAGTCCGACACGAACGCAAAGGCGACGATCTACATCCTCGACGACGAGCACACGATTTTGAAAAAATTCCGCTCCGCCGTCACGGACAGCGAATCCGAGGTCGCGTTCCGTGAGGGCAAGGACGGCATCAACAACCTCATGACCATCTACGCCGCCGTTACGGGGAAAAATATGGATGAGATCGCGGCGGAATTCGCGGGCAAGGGGTACGGCGACTTCAAGACCGCCGTCGGAACCGTCGTCGCCGACGAACTGCGCCCCATCCGGGAAAAATACGCAGAGCTCCTCGCAGACAAAGAATATCTCGACGCCGCGATCCGCGAGGGCGCGGAGCGGGCATCGGCGATCGCCGAGCGAACGCTCGCGAAGGCAAAGCGAAAGATGGGACTGACATAAAGTTACGCCGCCATAGCGAGATACAGGGCACGGCACGCCGTGCCCCTACGAGGGCGGCATAAGTTGCTACGCTTTCCTTCGATGATGATCACGACGTATCGATGCCGAGTTGCTTTTTTGTTACCCCGCCATAGTGAGATACAGGGCACGGCACGCCGTGCCCCTACGGAGGCGGCGTGGATTGCAAATGTATCCCACGATGTCGCAGGAACGCCGCTCATCAGGTGTATCGCCGTTTCGTGGTGTGCGGCGAACGGGTGTCTTATCGACGCTGCGAAGCATTTACCCGAAGGGCGGCGCGACTTGTTGCCCATTGATTTGGGGATGTGTTAGACCGCCGCTTTGCAGTCCAAAGGGCTGTGCGGCGGCATGATCTATATAACGATACGATACTGCCGCGACGTTTGCGCAGCAGCGAGAAAGATACCCTGAGCCGCGCATAACACCTACGCCCCCGAACCGGAGAAAACCGCGCCGCACGAAGGGGAGGACAAGGAATGAACAAAATGCACAAAGTCCCCCGCGCCCTCATCCTCGCCGCGGGGCGCGGCACGCGTCTCGCGCCGCTCACGGACGACCGTCCAAAGCCGATGGTCGAGGTCTGCGGACGTCCGATCATCACGACCATCCTTGACGCGCTTAAGGCGGCGGGGATTTCGTCGATTACCATTGTACGAGGGTATCGCGGCGCGGCGTTCGACAAGCTCACAGACCAATACGAAGGGATTTCATTTCTGGACAATCCCGACTGGGAGACGTCAAACAACATCTCCTCTGTCACACTGGCGGGGGCACAGGGACTGCTTGAGGACACCTACGTCGTCGAGGGGGATCTGTACCTCGCAAATCCTGCCGTCATAACGCCCGGGCAGGAGCGCTCGAACTACATCGCGTTCCCCGTGGAGGAGACGGACGACTGGCGGTTTGCCGTCGATGCGCAGGGACGCATCACGGAGATCGGCGTCGGCGGCCGCGACTGCCATCAGATGCTCGGGCTCTCGTACTGGACTGCGGCGGACGGCGCGCGTCTCGCCCACTGCGCCGCAGCGCTCTACAGGGAGGAGCGTTATCGGCAGCTCTACTGGGATGAGATCGCGCTCAAATACTACGCGGCGGACTTTAACATCTACATCCGCCCGTGTACGCGCGCGGACGTATGGGAGATCGACACCGCAGAGGAACTCAGGGATTTGGAAAGGGAAATGAAGGGGCTATGAAAACAGTATACACATGCTTTTGCACAGACATCATCCACGACGGACACCGGAACATCCTGCGCGAAGCGGCAAAACTCGGCCGCGTCGTCGTCGGCGTGCTCTCGGATCCCGAGATGCTGCGCTACAACAGATTCCCCACGCGCACGCTGGCCGAGCGCATGGAGATGCTGCGCGCAGAGGAGCTCGTCGACGAGGTCGTCGTGCAGGAGCATATTTTTTATGACGAAATCCTCGCAGAGCTCCGCCCCGACTATGTGATCCACGGGCGCAACTGGGCGCAGGGTCCCGAGTCCGCGCTACGGAGTAACGTGCTCACGTGTCTAAAGCGGCTCGGCGGCGAGCTCGTCGAGCCGCCTTACACCTACAACGAGGAGGTCGTCGAAATCGACCGCCGGATGCGCGAGCACCTTGCCATGCCCGAGCGGCGCCGCGGCCGCCTGCGCCGCCTGCTCGAAATCATCCCCATCGTCAAGACCATCGAGGTGCACAACGGTCTCACGGGTCTGATCGCTGAGAAAACCGTCGTCGAAAGCGACGGCGGCCTCGACCAGTTCGACGCCATGTGGATCTCCAGTCTCTGCGACTCGACGGCGCGCGGCAAGCCCGACATCGAGCTCGTCGATTTCTCCGACCGCATCCAGACCATCAACGAGGTCATGGACGTCACCACGAAACCCGTCATCCTCGACATGGACACGGGCGGCACGGCGGAGCATTTCGCCTACAACGTCCGCACACTCGAACGCATCGGCGTCTCCGCCGTCATCGTCGAGGACAAGACGGGGGCGAAGCGCAACTCCCTCTTTGGCACGGAGGTCGCGCAGACGCAGGACACGATCGAGAATTTCTCCGAGAAGATCGCCGCGGGGAAAAAGGCGCTGCGCACCGACGAGTTTATGATCATCGCGCGCATCGAGAGCCTGATCCTCGAAAAGGGGCAGGAGGATGCGCTGCGGCGCGCCGACGCCTACGTCGCGGCGGGCGCGGACGGCATCATGATCCACTCGCGGGCAAAGACGCCCGACGAGGTGCTCGCGTTCTGCGACGCGTTCCACGCCGCGCACCCGGATATCCCCATCGTCGCCGTCCCATCGTCCTACAACACGATCACCGAGGCGGAGCTGGCGGCGCACGGTGTGCGCATCGTCATTTACGCGAACCAGCTCACGCGCAGCGCGTTCCCCGCCATGGAGGAGACCGCGCGCTCCATTCTCGTCCATCACCGCGCGCATGAGGCGGACCAGAACCTCATGCCCATCAAGGACATCATCCGTCTCATCGAAGTCATGTGAGGTGCCGCATGAAAGATCAATGGCGCGCCGTATGGAACCGGCGCACCTCCTCGAACGACCGGTTGACAGGCAGCTGGCAGGACGTTCTGCTCGAGCTCAAGCGCGCGAACGGCTACGACGTCATGGAGGGCGGTCTGCCGCTCGAGACCTTCGTCGGTCAGGACGCGCAGATGCGCCGGCTCCTGCACCTCGCCCCCGGCAAGAGCGTCTTTGAGGTCGGCTGCGGCGCAGGCGCAAATCTCTACCTCATGGCGCGCGCCGGCATCGCGGTCGGCGGCACGGACTATGCCGCCTCTCTCGTCGATATTGCGCAAAAGGTACTCCCCGATGCGCTTGAGCTCTCCTGCGGCGAGGCGGATCTGATGTCTGCGGCGCAGACCTACGACGCGGTTTTCTCCGCCGGCGTCTTTTCCTATTTCGCAGACACGGACTATGCGCATCATGTACTCACCCGAATGCTCGAAAAATCGCGCGGTGCGCTCGGGCTCCTCGAACTGCATGACGTCGAGAGGGAGGACGCCTATCACGCGTTTCGCCGTGCCTCCATTCCGGACTATGACGAGCGGTATAGGGGACTCGATAAGCTCTTTTATTCCCGCGCGTTCTTCGAGGACTTCGCACGGCAGCACGATCTCACCGTCACGTTCCCGACTGTCGATATGCCCGGCTACTGGAACACTCCGTTCATCTTCAACTGCTTTATGTATCGGAAGTGACTTATGAACATCAAACGAAACATCCTGCTCAATCCGGGTCCCGCGACCACGACCGACACGGTAAAGGCGGCGCAGCTCGTCCCCGACATCTGCCCGCGTGAGCGGGAATTCGGCGATCTGATGCGCACGTTCGGGGGCGACCTCCTGCGCGTCGTGCATGTGACGCCCGAAGAATGGGCGACCGTCCTCTTTTGCGGGTCGGGCACGATCGCCATGGACGCCTGCGTCTCCTCGCTCGTTCCCGCGGACGGCAAGCTCCTCATCGTGAACAACGGCGCATACTCCGCCCGCGCCGCGGAGATGGCGCGCGCCTACGGCGTACCGCACATCGACCTCACCTTCCCGATCGACGGACTGCCCGATCTCGCGGTGATAGAGGACACGCTGAAAAAGCATCCCGAGATCACCGCCGTCTACACGACGCATCAGGAGACCGGCACGGGGATTCTCAATCCCGTGCGAGAGATCGGCGCGCTCGCCCACGCGCACGGCGCGATCTGCATTGCCGACACCATATCGACGTTTGCCATGATCCCCATCAACGCCGCGGAGATGAACATCGACGCGCTCATGTCGTCCGCGCAAAAGGGCATCCAAGGCATGACGGGGCTGTCCTTCGTCCTCGCGCGCAAATCCGTGCTCGACGCGGCGGCGCACTATCCCGTGCGGTCCTACTATACGAACCTCGTCATGCAGTACGAAGGATTTGAAAAAACGGGTGAGATGCGCTTCACCCCGCCAGTGCAGGTCGTCTATGCGGCAAAGCGCGCGCTCGCGGAATATTTTGCCGAGGGCGAGACGAAAAAATGGGCGCGCCATACGCGCGTCATGAACGCCATTCACGAGGGTCTGGAATCTCTTGGATTAGAAGAGGCGATCCCCCGCGCAATACAGTCGGGACTCGTCGCCGCCGTACGGTATCCCGACGATCCGAATTTTGACTTTACGCGCGTGCATGATTACTGCTACGAGCGCGGGTTCACCATCTACCCCGGCAAAATGCAGACCGAAAAGACATTCCGCCTGTGCGCCCTCGGGGCGATCGATGTACCGGATATTGCGGGGTTTTTCCACGTATTCGAAGACGCGATGAGGGTGTGATGCGGGATTTTGGCGCATAGCTGTGTCACTGCGAAAAATTCTGCGGTCGACGTAGGTTTCATCTACGCCTTCCCTTGAATTTTTCTTGTTCCTTGCTCTGCATCCAAACTTCCGCATCACTTACTGTACGGTTTTATGCGCGGGATCTTCACGCATAGCTGTTTCCCTTCATCGCGGGAAACAGATACGATTCACGCGCGCATATCGATAGAAGCCGTATGAGAGACGCCCGCATCACGCTAAGAAAGGACACGCCCATGCAGGACGACTTCACCACATTTTGGAACAACAACGCCCGTGCGCGTGCCCTCTTTGACGATCTTCTCGCACGCTGTGAACGCTCCGCCTACGACGACGATTATCTCACCGTGCTCGACGATTACGAAAAGGAAGCGCCGGATCACCCGCACCTCTACATCTTTGCCGCGCGCTACATGCTCGCACACGGCGACGCGGCTACCGGCGCCGACTACGGCGCACGCGCCTTCCGCCTGCGCCCGGCAAATCACGCCGTGTGGGACGTGCTCGCGCGCGCATATACCGCCCTCGGACGCTATGACGATGCCCTCGTCATGCAGGGCTACGCCGAAAATCTCTACCGCATCCCCATCTCACTGAACGTTCCGCCCGCCGCGCTGACGCCCGCCGCGCTCGATCGGCTTGCCGTCGCGCTCGGCGTCGCGAGCTACGCGCCCTTTGCCATCTGCCGCATGAGCTACACGCCCGAGCGCGGTCTATCGGGGCGGGACGGGCTGTTCGCACGGGAGTTTTTGCCGGTCTCGCCGCACATCGCCCCGCAGTATTATGTCGGCGTCTATGCCGAGCAGGAACCGCGCATGAGCAAATCATGGCTGATCGACGCCGTGCGGCGCACGCCCGGCGCGGCGGCACATGCGGGCGGCGACTTCACATTCGACATCATGCGCGGTGCGCCCACGTGCGGCAAAACGGAGATCGACCCGCAGGGCGCGGAGATCGTTCTGCCCGTCATCGGCACGGCGGACGATCAAAAGATCTGCTTCGAGACGCGCACGCTCGACAATACGACATGGCTGAACCCGGGCGCGCCGAATTTCTTCCGTCTCTCCGAACGCACCGCCATCTCCTCCGACCATGACTATATCGTCGGCATGCCCGTCCGGATCGGACATGAGCCGGCGCGCCGGCGCCTCGTACTGAACATCCTCATAGATGCGCTCGCGTGGTCGGTCGTGCGCGAACGGTTCAAAGAGGAAATGCCGAACGCGCATGATTTTTTCAGCAAAGGGCTGATCTTTGACAATCATTTCTCGGTGGCAGAGTACACCTACCCGTCGCTCGCGACCATCGAGACGGGCATGTATCCGCATCACAGCGGTCTCGTCAGCGGCAGTGTCGCGATCGAGCTGCGCCCCGACTGCATCACGCTCTCGGAGCGGATGAAGGAACGCGGTTATGCGACGTCGAATCTCTTGGGAGAAGGCGTCGGCATCTACAACGGCGTGACGCGCGGCTATGACCGGCTCATCATCACAACCTACCGTCAGCACGCCTATGACGGAGTGGAGCGTGCGATCCGCCTGCTCGAGGGGATGGGCGATGCGGATCACTTCATATTCCTTCATGCACTGGACGTACATGCGGAAGCCTCCGAATTTTTTCAGTTCTCCTCATCGGTGCAGCAGCGTCTCCCCCTCGCGGATCGGCTCTCTGCGCCCGACGAGCGCGTGCCGAGTCCCTACCTCGTGCCGAATGCGCTCAGCGGGGCGGCGTTTTGGCAGGGCGTGCGCGATGCGGATCGGGCGCTCGGCACGCTGTTCACCTATCTCGAACGCCACTACGCCCCTGACGAATACATTGTGAATCTCTACTCCGACCACGGCGTCTCGATCTTCAATGAATGCGAGGACATTGCAAATCCTGCGATGACGCACGCGGCATGGATGATGCGCGGCGCGGGCGTGCCGGAGGGTGTGCACGCGGATGAGCTGACGAGCGCGGTGGACATCTACCCGACGCTCGGCGCGCTCTGCGATTTCCCCGTCGACGCGTATGTGGACGGGGCGCTTCCAAAGGTATTCGGCGGCACAGGACGCGAGATCGCATTCAGCAATTCGCTCTTCCCGACGAAGGCGTATTACCTCGCGGCGCGCAGTGAGACGCATACCTTGCGGCTCATGGTTGCAGATGCGGTCGAGCAGGACGGCACGGTCGACCTCTCGCGCGCAGAGGTAAACATCTATCCGCGCGATCACGAGGGCGAAGCGGCATATGCCGTTGACAGCGCGGAGCTGCGGGCATTCTTTTACCCGCGCGTGAGAGAATTTTTGCGCGGAATAGATAATAATGGTGAGATTTTCCCCTCCCCACAGTCTACATAAAAAGGGAGCATTGCTATGCAGGACGGATTCACCATATTTTGGCAAAACAACAACCGCGCGCGGGCCCTCTTCGACGATCTCGTCGCGCGCATACATCGGAATGCCTACGACGACGACTACCTCGCCGTGCTGGACGCGTACCAAGCGGAATCACCGGACAGTGCGCATTTCTACATCCTCGCGGCGCGCTACCTCGCGGCGCACGGGGCATATGACGCCGCGCTCCCACTCGCCGAACGCGCGTACCGTCTGCGCCCGGTCGGCTATGCGGTGTGGAATCTGCTCGCCGAGATCTACGAGCATCTCGGTCGTCCGCTCGATGCGCTCACGATGCGCGGCTATAGTTACGGTATTTACAAGACGCCCGAACCGCGCATCGATGATCTGCCGCCGGAGCTCCTCAATGAGGGACTGAATCGGCTCTCCGTCGCGATGAGCGAGGGCAAGGTCGCCCCCGTCCTCACCTGCCGCGCCGTCATAGAGGACGGGCAGCTCTCCTTCCGGGACGATCTCTTCGTCGGCGAGGAACTACCGCTCACGATGCCCGAAGGCAGCGCGCGGTTTTGGGTCGGCTGCTATGGCGAGAACCGCTTTCTCTCGGAAAAGGGCTTCATGCTCGAAGAACTCCGCCGGAGCGCGCGGTTCAAAAACTGCGGACATCACGATTTTGTCCTCGATCTGCAAAAGGCGCGCGAGGTGCGCGGCACGACAGAGATCGATGTGCCGGAGGGACGCGAAGCGCTCATTGCGATCGCCGGCACGGAGCTGTCACAGGAATTATCGTTTCAAACGGAAACCGTCGACGATCATACCTATCTCGGCAAGTGGGCGTTCAGCTATTTCCGGCTCAGCGAAAAGACGACGCTGCATGTGGACGAATCCGCCCCCTATGTCCTCGGCACGCCCATCCTCCTCGGACACAGCCCGCGCCGCAAAAAACTCGTGCTGAACATTCTCGTGGACGGTCTCTCGTGGCCGGTCATGCGCACGCGGTTCACGGAATATATGCCGCGCATCGCGGAGTTTTTCTCGCGCGGCGTCATCTTTGACGATCATTTTTCCACCTCGGAGTTCACCTACCCCGCGCTCGCCGCCATCGAGACGGGGCGTTATCCGACGCATACGCAGGTGTTCAGCGAAGAGGACAGTCACGAGCTGCCGCTCGATATGACGACGCTCTCGGAGTGCATGAAGGATCTCGGCTATTACTGCGCCGCCCCGATGGCGAGCGGCTACTCCATGTACTGCGGGGCGATGCGCGGCTACGACCGCATCGTCGCGACCTCGTGGGATCTGCCTGCCTTTGACGGCGCGGAGCGCACGATCCGCCATCTCGAAGCCTTTGGCGAGACAGATCAATTCCTCTTCCTGCATGTGATGGACGTGCATCCTTACTCCGCAAACGGCTTCAAGTTCGCGACCGCCGTAGAGACGCATCTGCCGCTCGCGCGGCGGCTCCTCGGTATGGAGGGAACGGAGGCGAGCGTGCGCCTGCCGAATTTTGAAATCTATCGCGCGCAGTTCCTGGAGGGAGCGCGATATGTCGACCGCAGTGTCGGCGTCCTGCTCGACTACATCCGGACGCACTACGACGAGGACGAATATATCGTGAATCTCTACTCGGATCACGGCGTCTCGATCTTTAGTCCAAACGCGGACGGCGCCGTTGACATCATGGGACCCTACTCCACGGGCGCGTCATGGATGATGCGCGGTGCGGGCGTCCCTGCGGCGGGCGTGGTCAATGAGCTGACGAGCAGTGTGGATATTTACCGCACACTCGGGCATCTCTGCGGCTTTCCCGTCGCCCCCGATGTGGACGGCAATCTCCCCGCGGTATTCGGCGGGCGGGCGCGGGAGGCGACGTACAGCATCTCGCGCTATCCCGGGCAGACGCTCAAGGTCGCCGTGCGGTCAAAGACGCATACGCTGCGTCTCGAGACGGACGAAGTCGTCGCAAAAGACGGGACGGTCGATCTCGGCGGGGCATATCCCGACATCTTCCCGCGCGCCCATGAGGCGGAGCCGGGACACGCCGTAGACAGCGAGGAGCTGCGCGCGTTCTTTTACCCGAAGGCGCGGGAGTTTTTGAGGGAAGTAGCGAGCAACGGCGAAACATTTAAGGCGTGACACGGGATTTTGGCGCATAGCGTCGTCATTTTCGGCGATACGTTACGCCGCCATAACGAGTTTGAGGGCACGGCACGCCGTGCCCCTACGGGGGCGGCATAAGTTGATGGGATTTTATAAATCCGCCGCCTTCCTCGCGTTCACCTCCATTCCTAGCTCTGCCTCCAAACTTCCGTGTCACTTACTGTACGGTTTTATGCGCGAGATTTTGGCGCCTATCTGTTTCCCTTCATCGCGGGAAACAGATACGATTCACGCGCGCGCGGTAGGGGCACGGCGTGCCGTGCCCACCTCTGATTCCGCATATCGATAGAAGCCGTATGAGAGACGCCCGCGTCACGCCTAGAAAGGACACGCCCATGCAAAACGACCTTGCAGCATTTTGGCGGCGCAGCGAGCGCGCGCACGCGCTTTTTTACGATCTGCGCGACCGCTCGGAGCGCGGCGCCTACGACGAGGAATATCTCGCCCGGCTCGCCGCATACCGCGCGGCGGGCGGGAATGCCGTCCACGCGGATATCTTTGCCGCGCTCTATCTGCTCGCCGAGGACAATCCGGCGGACGCCGCCGTCTGCGGGGAGCGCGCGTTTCGCCGGCGTTCCGTGAGCCATGTCGTTTGGGGCATCCTTGCGCGCGCCTATGAGGGACTCGGACGGTATACGGACGCGCTCGTGATGCAGGCGTACGCGGAAAATCTCTTCGGCACGCCGATGCGGCTGACGCTCCCGCCCGAGGAGCTGACGGACGCCCTGCTCGATCGCCTCACTGTCGCGATGGGCAAGGCGAACTATGCGCCGTTCACGCTCCGGCGCATGTCTTACGACGCAGAAAAGGGGCTGACGGATCGCGCCTCCTGCTTTGCGGGCGAATTTCTGCCGATCTCGCCGCACATCACGCCGCCCTACTACGTCGGGGTCTACACGGAGCAGGAGCTGCGCGGGAATAAGGCGTGGCTGCTCAGTCTCATCCGTGATGATGAAAATATCAGCGTCTTTGGCGCAGGCGATTTTAACTTCGACATCATGCGCGCCGAGCGCGCCCCCGGCAGGGCGGTCATTTCCCCTGCGGAAGGGGAGCAGACAGTTGTCCCGATCCTCGGGATGCATCCGGCGCAGCCTGTGCATGTCAAGGCGGCAGATGTAGATGCAGAGACGTACCTCTCGCCTGCGACGCCGAGCTTTTTCCGGCTCGACAAGGAGACGACGTTCTCCTCCGAACACGCCTTCGTCGTCGGCACGCCGATCCGCATCGGTCACGCGCCGCATCGCCGCCGTCTCGTGCTGAATATCTTCGTCGATGCGCTCCCATGGGCGGTACTGCGCGACCGATTTGAAGAACTCATGCCAAATACCTCCCGTTTTTTCAGCGAGGGGGTGATTTTCGACCGGCATTATTCGACGGCGGAGTATACATACCCGTCCTTTGCTTCCATCGAGACAGGCATGTATGCGCACCACAGTCAGATTTTCAATGAAAAGATCGCCGTGGAGCTCCCGCCCGACTACATCACCCTCTCGGAGCGTATGAAGTCGCTCGGCTACGCTACGGCGTCGCTCATGACCGACGGCAACGGCATCTATAACGGGACGATGCGCGGCTACGACCGGCTCATCATGACGCCTTACCGCATGTTCGCCTACGAGGCGGCAGAGCGCACTGTCCGTCATCTGGACGGTCTGCGTGACGCCGATCACTTCATCCTGCTCCACCTCATGGATGCGCACCCATGGTCGGAAGCAAGCATGCAGCCGTCGACACCGACGCAGACGGGACTTTCGCTCAGGGAACGTCTCTCCGGGACAAAAAGCAATACGCCGAGCCCCTATCTCGGCGCGACGCCGCTGAACAAGGAGGCGTGCCTCCAAGGAATCCGCAGTACGGATCGCGCGCTCGGGATGCTCTTTTCCTACCTAGCGGAGCATTACACGCCCGACGAGTACCTCGTAACGCTCTACTCCGATCACGGTGCATCGGTATTCCGTGACAATGAGACGGTGGTCGAGCCGCATATGACGCATGCGGCATGGATGATGCGCGGCGTAGGGGTTCCGTGCAGCGTTCATACGGACGAGGTAGTGAGCGGGGTGGACATTTACCCGACGCTCGGCGCGCTCTGCGGCTTCCCCGTGGATGAATATGTGGACGGGGTACTTCCGAAAATATTCGGCGGCACGGGTCGCGAGATCGCATTCAGCAATTCGCTCTTCCCGACGAAGGCATATTATCTCGCGGCGCGTGCGCCGGAGTATTCGATGCGCGTGACGGTAAACAGCGCGGTCGAGGTCGACGGCACGGCGGATATTGCAGAGGCGCAGGTGCAGTTCTACCCGAGCGCACACGAGGGCGATGAGGCATATGCTATTGACAGCGAAGAACTGCGCGCATTCTTTTATCCGCGGGTGCGGGAGTTTATGAGGGGGATAGATAATAATGGCGAAATCTTCCCCTTCCCGGGGACGTGACACGGCGTGACACGGCGTGACACGGGATTTTGGCGCATAGCTGTGTCATATCGAAAAACACTGCGCTTGACGTAGCTCTTAACTACGCCGGCGCTTGTGTTTTTCTCATTCCTTGCTCTGCATCCAAACTTCCGTGTCACTCAGGTTACGGGCTAAGACGGGATTTTCGCGCATCGCCGGGTCATTTTCATGCGGCGGTGCGCTACGCCGTCGGAACGTCTCGCATCAGGTGTATCGCCGTGTAGTAAGCTGCGGCGAACGGGTATCTTATCGAAACTGCGGAGCATTTACCCGTAGGGCGGCGCGGCTCGTTGCCCGTTGATGAGGGGATGTGTTAGAGCGCCGCTTTGCAGTCCGAAGGACTGTGCGGCGGAACGAACGAGATAATGATACATACCTGCCGCGGCGTTTGCCGCAGCGATTTTTAAGCCCCGCTTTTTTCCCAAGGCAAATGCCAAGCGGCTCCGATAACTTTTCCCTCCGCGTCACGCCTAGAAAGGACACGCCCATGCAGGACAACTTCACCATATTCTGGCAAAACAACGACCGCGCGCTTGCGCTGTTCGACGATCTTGCCGCACGCATGGAGCGCGGCGCCTATGACGACGATTACCTCGCGCTCCTGGGCGCCTACCAAGAGGAGCGCCCGGACACGGCACATTTTTACATCTTCGCGGCGCGGTATCTCGCGGGACACGGCAGATACGACGCCGCGCTCCCGCTCGCCGAGCGCGCCTATCGCCTGCGCCCGGTGAACTACGAGGTGTGGAAGCTCCTCGCGGAAATTTACAGGCACGTCGGCAGATACCTCGACGCCATGACCATGCAGGGCTACGGATATAGCATATACGAGGAGATCAAGCCGCAGATCGAACTCCCGTCGCCGGAACTGCTCCCCGAGGCGCTCGATCGGCTCGCCGTCGCGCTCGGTCCCGGCAACTATGCTCCGCTCGCGCCGCACCGCCCGTTCTATCATGACGGCGCATTGACGTTCCGCCGCGACGTGTTCGTCGGCGAGACGCTCCCGCTCACGATGCCGCAGGGCAGCGACCGTTTCTATGTCGGATGCTATGCAGAAAAATGTTTTCTCTCGGAAAAGGGCGCGCTGATCGAACAGTATCGTCACGACAATCTCTTTGCACTCTACGGGCACCACGACTTCGTCTTTGATTTTCAAAAGGCACACGAAGCAATCAATACCGTTCATATCGAGGTGCCGGAGGGGCGAGAGATCATTCTGCCGATTGCAGGCACACACTCCCTGCAGGAGTGCCGTATCGAGACCGGCTCGGATGCGGAGGACATTCTCCTCGGCAAATGGGCATTCAGCAATTATCGCCTGAGCGAGAGTGCGACGCTCACCGCAAGCGAGACGTTCGCCGTCGGCACGCCCATCCACCTCGGGCACGATCCGCACCGCAAAAAACTCGTGCTGAACATCCTCGTGGACGGGCTTTCATGGGCGGCGGCGCGCACGCGATTCCCGGCGTGTATGCCGCGCATCGCGGAGTTCTTCTCGCGCGGCGTCATCTTTGATCAGAATTTCTCTACGTCCGAGCACACACTCCCCGCGCTCCCCGCCATCGAGACGGGACGCTATCCGCAGCGCATCCATATCTTTAACGAAAAGGACAGCCACGAGCTGCCGCTCGATATACGGACGCTCTCGGAGCAGATGAAGGAGCTCGGCTACTACTGCGCAGCCCCGATGGCGAGCGGATTCGGCGTCTACAACGGCGTGATGCGCGGCTACGACCGCATCGTCTCCGCGTCATGGAAAGGCGCTTCCTACGAGGGCGTCGATCGCACGATCCGCCAGATCGAGGCGCTCGAGGAGGTGGATCAATTCCTCCTGCTGCATGTGATGGACGTCCACCCATGGGACGGCAAGGACTTTAAGTTTGACCCCACCGTCGAGGCGCGGCTCTCTCTCAAAGAGCGCAGGCTTACCCCGGGCAAAGGGCGCACCGCGAGCGTTCGCCTGCTTCCGACGAAGGTCTACCAAGAGGAATTTTGGGCAAGCCTGAGGAATGTAGACCGCACGATCGGCAGCCTGCTCGCGTACATCGCCGACCGCTATGATGAGGACGAATATATCGTCAACCTCTACAGCGATCATGGACTGCCCTGCTTTGGTGCGGCAGATGTGTGCACCCGTTTTGATCTCGCACGCGAGGTGCAGACAAGCGCGATATGGATGATGCGCGGCGCGGGTGTGCCCGCGTGCGGTATTGTCGATGAGCTGACAAGCATTGTCGATATTTACCCCACGCTCGGACACCTCTGTGGGTTCCCTGTGCCGGAGGACGTCGACGGGAATCTGCCCGCGGTGTTCGGCGGGCGGGAACGCGACGTCGTATACAGCGCGCTGACCTTCCCCGGGCAGACGTTCAAGCTCGCCGTGCGGTCAAAGACGCACGCGTTTCGTCTCGAGACGCAGGACACGGCGGACGAGGACGGCACGGTGGATTTTCGCATCGCGCGTACGGGCATCTACCCGCGCGGGCATGAATGGGAGGACGGGTACGAGGCGGACAGCGCGGAGCTGCGCGCGTTCTTCTACCCGCGTGCGCGGGCGTTTGTGGAGGGATTTGCGAGTAATGGAGAGCTTTTTCCCTCAATGAAGAAGACGTGACGCGGGATTTTCGCGCATAGCGGTGTCACCGTCGTTGCGCCGTTATCCTTCGTACCGCGCGTCGTTTTCCGCAGCAATTAAGCCCCTCTGTTTTCGCATGGCAAATGCCAAGCGGCTCCGGCAACTTCCCCCCCCCCTGCATCACTCCTCATATAGAAAGGGACATCAACCATGGACGTCAAAGATTTTGTCAACATCCTCGGTGCAGATTTCTTCGCCGGCGTGCCGGACTCAAAGCTCCGGCCGCTTGTCGATTACCTCGTAGAGACCTACGGCAGCAATAATGCATCCCACGTGATCGCTGCGAACGAGGGAAACGCTGCGGCGCTCGCGGCGGGCTATCATCTCGCGACGGGAAAAACGCCTGTCGTTTACCTCCAGAACAGCGGGCTGGGGAACATCGTCAATCCCCTGCTCTCGCTCCTCGACCGCGCGGTCTACGGCATCCCGTGCATCTTCGTCATCGGCTGGCGCGGTGAGCCTGGACTGCACGACGAGCCGCAGCATCTCCTGCAGGGGCGGCTCACCGAGCCGCTCCTCGATACGATGGGTGTAACGACACGCATCCTCACGCGGGAGACGACGCCCGCAGAGCTTGCGCGCATGATGGAAGAGGTACGCCCTCATCTCGCGGCGGGCGGACAGGCAGCATTCCTTGTCCGCGAAGGCGCGCTCACGTATCCAAAGCAGAAATATGAAAACCTCTTTCCCATGCGCCGTGAAGATGCCGTCGCCGAAATCCTCAATGCTGCAGAAGACGCCGTTATCGTCGCGACAACGGGCAAGACGGGACGCGAGCTCTTCGAGCTGCGTGAGGCGCGCGGCGAGGGTCATGCCCGTGACTTCCTCACCATCGGCTCGATGGGACATGCAAGCGCCATTGCCCTCGGCCTCGCCCTTCACCGCCCGCAGCGGCGCGTCATCTGTATCGACGGCGACGGCGCGGCGCTGATGCATATGGGGGCAATGGCGACCATTGGCGCCATCGCGCCTGAGAATCTTGTCCACATCCTCCTCAACAATGAGGCACACGAATCCGTCGGCGGCGCGCCGACAGTCGCAGACTCAATGAACTTCCTCCACATCGCCGAAGCCGTCGGCTACCGGCGCGTCCGCAGTGCCGATGATCCCGGCTCGCTCCGCCGTGCGCTGCAGGATATCCGGGAACACAGGAAACTCACCTTCCTTGAGGTGCGCATCGCCATCGGATCACGCAGCGATCTCGGACGCCCTACAACGACGCCCGCAGAAAATAAAGCGGCACTAATGCAGACACTGCACTGATACCGTATATACAATAACAGGGCGACAGCACTTTATTCGTGCTGTCGCCCTGTTATTTTTATTGAAGATAGCTAATCCGCGGTTAGAATCCCCAGCGGATGCCGGCATCCACGCGCCAGTCGGTCTTGATATCGCCGCCGAAGGTTTTTTCAAAATCACCGTAGACACTGCACTTATCACTGAGCTTCAGCGTCCCGCCGATCTGTGCGCCGACCCAGGTATCCTTGAACTCCTGCGATGCACGGTTGGTATTGACGCTGTCCGAGAACGTTGTCTTCATGTCCCCGGAGAACTCATGATAGAGCGAGAGCTTTGCGAACACCGTACTGCGTGCCGTCTCCTGCCCGACGCCGATGCCGATGCGGCCGATGAGACTGTTCATCGCGCCCTGCCGGATACTGAGGGCGTTCGCCGCGCCGTTGAGGCTTGCCTTATAGTCGACACCGTTCAGATGTGTGTAGATCAGCTCGGCCTGCGGCTCGATAAAGCTGCCGCCCTTGTACTTGATACGTTTTCCATACTCCGCAGAGAGCGTTTCCGCCCATGTATGGCAGTCGCCGCGCACGATGTCTCCGCTCGTATTATAAACGCTGTATTCCGTGCCGAGTCTGCCGACCTTTGCGATGAGATCAACATAGTCGCCGCTTTTTCCCGTCCACGTGCCATAGATGCCGAGGTTGCCCTCTTTGCTCTTGCCGCTGCCGTTTGCAAATCCAGCGCTGCCCTTCATATAGCTTGCCGCAAGACCGACACGCCACTGCGGAGATACCTGCAGGTCATGACCGACCTGCACCGTATGATAGTTCATATGGAAGTTCGTATTGTCCTTATCGCTGCCGGTCTTGCCGCGGTAAAAACGTACCCATGTCCCCGTCTGCTCCGGCGATAGGCGCAGATCGCCCATGCGCTTCATGAGGTCGTTGGCTTCCGCGCGGAATGCCATTGCAGAAGCTGCCATCGCGGATTTTGCGCTGCTCATGATGAGTGTTTCTTTTGGCCCGTAAGTGATGCGGTTTTCATCCGGAACCGCTGCGCCGAGCATCGCCTGTCCCGTTGCGTCGTCATAGGACAACATGCGCCGTGCCCATGGCGTAATCGCGCCTTCGGCGATCTCCGCCTTGCCCGTGATGTTCTTCTCGCCGCTCTTATATCCTTCGTAGTAGAATTTATGTGCGAGCGATTCGAGCGCTTCTTTATATTTCGATGTGTCGAGCCCGTTGCCGGAGGTGCGCAGAGTGACGCCGCTGCCTGCGGCGGCATTTTTAACGACAAAATCTCCGCCGACAAGCGTCGTGGCATCCGGCGCCGTGCGATCATAGTAGACATTGGTAAATCCATCATAGTGGTTGATCGTGATGGAGCGCGCATCCTTTTGGAAGATCCTGCCCGCATGGTCGGCATCCACACCGCCATGGAGCGAGCGTAGCTTACTGCCGCTGAACCCCGCACGCGTGGGAATCATCGCGCCCCACTCTTCGTTCACCCATTTCGCACCGTTTTGCAGATACAGGTTAAGCCCCGTCGCTTCACGAATTGCCTTCTTGTCCGGCTCGTTTTTCCCTTGCTCTTTGTAATTATCCAGCACAATGCCCGTAAATATGGAGTCGGCGGTCGTCAGTCCCACATTGATCCGCGTCAGCGTATTGCCGAATGTAGTAGCCGTTCCCTCTCTGTCAATGAGCCCAATGTTGCCGTAGATCTCCGTCTTGCGGCTGCCTGCGCCGACGACGTTGCCGTCCTTGTCGAGCTTTACATTCATATTGACAGTTGCTTCCTCGGCATTGATCGCAAAATGGGGAAGATTATGCTCCTTATTGATTTTGATTCTGCCGCCGCCGCCAATCGTTACCGTGGAACGCGTTCCCGCACGGACGCCACTGCCGTCGGATTCGACGTCAACGTCACCCGTCACCGTGATATTGCCGCCCTGTGTATCTCCATCATAATTGAGCATCGCGGAAATACCGCTGACATAGTAGTGGGAGAGGAAGTTCTCGCCATGGCTGCCGAGACTCTGCTGTGTCGGCACCTTGACGCGAATTTTCGCATTTCCGTCAATGTAAACATGACCATGGTTCAGTGTGCCGATGCCGCAGGTCACAGCGGGATCACGGTCGCCGGAGCCGTCCGGCGCTTTCAAAAAATTGCTCGAGATATTAACGTCCACATCGCCGTTCACGCGCACAGTTTTCGCGTCGGAAGAGCCGGAGATGATCCCGTAGGAATCGTCCGCATTTGTATGTGAGGTACGGTCAACATTGACAATGACTTTCTTCGCCGTAATCGTGACGTCATGAAGTCCGTTATAGTAATTGGGATCCGCCTTATAGCCGCGCCCCTTATAACTCTGAATGCCAAGGTTCTCCTTTGAATTGAGCGTAAGCGTCACGCCGGGTGCATTGACATTGACATCTGCGCTATTTCCTGTGATGGATTTCGTATTTATCGTGCTGTCTTTTGTAAATGTGTAGCTCTTTGTTGCGCCATCCCAGACGTTGAATTTTGCAAAATCACTTGAAAATTTATATGCGGGTTTCCCGTCAATTTGTCCCTTAGTGAACGTGGTTCCTGTCTGCTCCTCCGCCGACGCCGTTCCGCACGCACTAACCCCCATCAGCGCCATAAGTACCAGTGCCGTAAGTCTCAGCTCTCTTTTTTCGAATTTCACGTTTTTTCTTCCTCCCGAACAATCAATACTCTGTGAAAAAATGCACATGCATTCTTGTTAATATTCTGCGTTTTCCTCCTCTCCGAACGTATCCCCGGCGAGCGGTACAAAAAAAGCCTCTGCCAAAAGAGGCAGAAGCATATGAATGGAACGGCAATACAGCCGTATATGAATCTCCTCCCTGTCGCTCGCAGGTGGTAACGGTGACCTTGGAACAGGCAGGTCTTCTGACTCCAAATCATCGCGCGGCTGCGTCTTCCCGGAAAATCTCCAGTGACCATATGCAGCCGCACTCCTTGATACAGCGGCGGGACCGTGTCGGATTTGCACCGACTTCCCTATGAATCCTTACGGAACCTGTTCGTCTGTGTAGTTTTGTGAATTTCAGGCGACATTATATCATCATTTTACAATAGAATCAATATATGGGACAATATTTTATTGAAAAAATCATGAATATCATTCACAACCTCAATTTATCATAAGTATAAAAAATTCCCCCTACATTAAATGCAGGGGGATTAAATATTTACTTCACATAATTCAGTGGCGAACCGAATGCCTCACACAGCGTCGAGCGCCGCGCTGACGTCGGCGAGGAGGTCGTCGATGTGCTCGATGCCGACGGAGAGCCGCACGGTGCCGGCGTTGATGCCGGATGCCGCGAGCTCCTCCGCGCTCATCTGCGAGTGCGTCGTGGTCGCGGGGTGGATGACGAGCGACTTCACATCCGCGACGTTCGCGAGGATGGAGAACAGCTCGAGTTTATCGATGAAGCGGTACGCCTCCTCTTGTCCCCCCTTGATGTCAAAGGTAAAGATGGAGATGCCGCCGTGCGGGAAGTACCGCTCGTAGAGGGCATGATCCGGATGCAAGGGCAGCGCGGGGTGGTTGACCTTCGTGACCTTCGGGTGTTTGCTGAGGAAGTCGACGAGCTTCAACGCGTTCTCCGTGTGACGCTCCACGCGCAGGGAGAGCGTCTCGAGGCCGTGGATGAAGTGGAATGCGTGCGTCGGCGAGATGGTCGCGCCCGTGTCGCGCAGAATGAGCGCGCGGAGGTAGACGATGAAGGCGATCGCGCCGAGCGCATCGGCAAAGCTCAGCCCGTGGTAGCTCGCGTTCGGCTCGGTGATGTGCGGGAACCGTCCCGACGCCTTCCAGTCGAACCTGCCGCTGTCGACGATGACGCCGCCGAGCGCCGCGCCGTGTCCGCCGATGAACTTTGTCGCCGAATGCACAACGATATCCGCGCCGTGCTCGATGGGGCGCAGGAGGTACGGCGTCGCGAACGTGTTGTCGATGACGACGGGGATGCCATTCTTATGCGCGATCTCGGCGATCGCCTCGATGTCGACGAGATCGGCGTTCGGATTGCCGACGGTCTCGATGTAGACGCATTTCGTATTCGGACGGATCGCCGCCTCATACGCCGCCGCGCCGCCTTTCGGATCGACAAAGGTGACGTCGATGCCCCACTCCTTGACCGTGTGCTTCAGGAGGTTGAACGAGCCGCCGTAGATGGTCTGCTGGGAGACGATGTGATCGCCCGCATGGGCGAGCCCCTGGATCGTCGCGGTGACCGCCGCCGCGCCCGACGCGAAGGCGAGCGCCGCCGCACCGCCCTCGAGCGCCGCGATGCGTTTTTCGAAGACATCCTGCGTGGGGTTCATGAGCCGCCCGTAGATGTTGCCGGGATCGCGCAGGGCGAACCGATCCGCCGCATGCTGCGCATCGCGGAACACATAGGAGGTCGTCTGATAGATCGGAACAGCGCGCGCGTCCGTGACGGGATCCGGCTGCTCCTGGCCGGCGCGGACTTGGAGCGTTTCGAAACGGTACTTCTTGTCACTCATGAGGGGGTACCCCTTTCCTTGTCAGAGCTTAATTTCATACTTAATAGATATGTTATATTATACTCCTGCAATATACTGTTGTCAATATGAAAAACAGAGGTGCCGCAGGCTTTATGTATGCGGGGTTTATATCGCCGTCTGGGCATCCACCTTGCGAAAAAAGCAGGGCTTAAAAATCGCTGCAGCGGACGCCCGGGCGGCACGCAAGGCGCATGGGAAGCAAACCGTAAATTATGGCAAAAGGAATCTTTGCAGTGCGGATTTCGAGCAAGATACAGCACAGTAAACCGACGATTTACCCCATCCGGCAGTGTTCCCCCGCCGCAGCATCCATTCATCAGAGACTTGGGGCGTACCTCGCATAGCGGCGAAGTAAAAATCATTCTCTATTTAATAATTACTATTGACAAATAGTAGATAGACGGGTATAATGACACATGTAACGAGATAGAAAACAGATATGAATGTATCTGCATATATTCTATTATTGAGAAAAGGAGATTTTATTATGAACAAGGAACTTACGAAATCCGTCAATGCTTATATCGCCAACATCGGCGTCGGCTACATCAAGCTGCACAACCTCCACTGGAACGTGGTCGGCTCGCAGTTCAAAGCAGTACACGAATACCTCGAGTCGCTCTACGATTCATTCGCAGACGTCCTCGACGAGGCCGCCGAGATTCTGAAGATGTGCGGCGAGCAGCCGGTTGCAAGCCTCAAGGGCTACCTCGAGCGTGCAAGTATCAGCGAGCTGCCGGATGGAAAAGTCGATCAGAAGAAGGCGCTCGAGATCACGCTTGCCGACCTCGAGACGCTCCGTGACCAGGCTGCCGCAGTGCGTGCCCTCGCGGACAAGGACGATGTGTTCGGCGTCGCGAACCTCATGGAGGATCACATCGCGAACTACGCAAAGCAGATCTGGTTCCTCCGCTCGATGCTTGCGTAAATCAACATAGTTCATGGGTAAAATTGCATAGAAAAGAGACCTGCTGCACGTATGTGCTGCAGGTCTCTTTTTGTATGCAAGGGACTTCCGGTCTTGATAATATAAATAACTTAAAGCATACGTCAGCCGTCCTTTTCCAATCCACTGTATCCTTTCGGTTTTATTCCTTCCTTGTCACTCGGTTGTCCAAACATTAACGTCTTCCAACGCTTCCCGCACACGCTCCCGGAGCCCCGACACATCCTCCGGATAGTCAAATTCCACCGCCCATATCACGGGAGCCTTGACGATATAGAGAATATCCGTATGCATCTTTATCCCATTCATCATATCCGTGACCGTGTAAAGCCGGCTCCCGTCGCCGACTGTGGGAAAATCGACACGCCGGGGCATCGTTTTGCCGGCATCCCGCGAAGCCTTCTCCAGCCGCGTGTCAATGTACTCCGTTTCCGCACCGCGCATAACACGATTGTAGAACTCTTCCTTCATCTCTGTGCAGGAAATAAAGAGACGTAAGGGATCTTTACGCCCCGTGGTGAGGAAGGTCGTCACGCGTTCCATTGCGTCACGGTTGTATGCGGGGACGGGGACATCTTTCTTTTCTACAGGCTCAAAGAGGAGCGATGAGACAAAGCCGACCGCATAGTTCCCCGCATCGACGCGTATAATCTGTCCTGTAGGATTGCCCGGGTTGATTTTTCCAATGATTTTTCCGCTTTCTTTTTCGACAAGCACCCCATCCCCGCGATCGACTGCGATCAGCGGTGCGGCAAATGCAGCGGATGTACTCATAAGAACTGCAAAGAAGATCGTGAGGAAATGAATGTGCCGCACAATAGCCCCTCCTAAACGTCCATCATATATTTATTGATTTATTTATTATATTTTATTCCTTTTTATATTTATTTATTCGAATTTATTTTTATCGACTTAATCCCGGACATTACAGCCCTCAAAATCCCCAAATATAGGATATGGAAAATGGATTCCCGCCCACTGTTTTATAAGGAATCGCCGATTGATTTAATACGGGTACCTGCCGCTGCGTGCAGCTTCGCGCAGATCCCTGACGCGCTCCTTGAGCCGAACCTCGGCAAGTGCGGCGTGCATGGCGTCGCGGGCGAGCTCATGCGCCCTGCCGCGCACGGCATATTCGTCGCGGAACGTACGCGTGATGCGGCGATCGACGAGCTCATCTTTTTGGCGGTCATAAACGAGGAGCCGCACGCTTGCGCGGCTGACGAGGTAATCATCCGCGGAGAAATCCCACCCGTGATAGATTTCTTCGTCGTAATATGTGAGGATAGGGAGCACGGCGAGATCGGCATCCGTGACGTCCGCGACCATACGAACGATCGCGGGATAATCAGGGGTATCCCTCGTCGTGCGTTTCATCTCCACAGCGGCATTGTAGGCGGCGAACAAATCGTGCTCGTCCACGTCCTGCACCCACCCCATGAGTCCGCCAAACGGCATGTGCAGAGCATCGGCGACCATGTCGTCAAGCATATCGATCGTATCTTGATCGAGATCCCACGCATTTTCCGTGACGAGGGAGAGACGCGCGACCTGCGGCACGGACGCCGCGGCAACCGGGGCGGTCAAAAGGAGAGAGAGGAGCACGCATAGGATAATGATGCGATAGAGACGGCAGTTCATGGGAGGGCTCCTTTCATGCTGTAAGTTTATGGCGGCATGACGTATCGGCAAGGTCGCAGCTCAGGCTATCTTTCTTGCGGCGTCGCAAACGAGGCGGATATGTTTTCTCCGGTTCGTGGGCATATTCTTGTCGCTGCGCAAACGGCGTACGCGCTTTAGACGAAATACCAAGGTACTGCGCCGCACCGCCCGGCGGTCGATCATGCGCCGGGCAGTACCGCGGCGCGGTGACATTGCATCTAAAAGAAATGAACGGAGCACGCCGTCCCTATGGGGTAAAAGCTCCGCGACGGCGAATACCCCCTCACCTTGCGATAGAGACCGGCGTATGCGGGAGGGCGTCAGCTGCGTCGTAAGAAGCAGCTGCGATCCAAGCCGCCTTTGTAGGGGCACGCATAAGTTGTGAGTTTTCCCACGATGTAATGACGACGCTATGCGCCGAGATCGTACTCCAAATCGAAACGTAAGTGACGCGGAAGTTTCGATGCATAACGAGGAATGAGGAGAGCACGAGGGCAGGCGTAGTAAAAAGCTGCGTCAACCGAAGTGCTCGACGATATGACAAAGTTAGGCGCGAAAATCCCGCCTTATTTATCGTAAAGTAAGTGACGTGCAAGCTTGGATGCAGAACAAGGAACGAGAAAAATACAAGGGAAGGCGTAGACAAAGCCTACGTCGACCGCCGTATTTTTCGCAGTGACACAGTTATGCGCCAAGATCGCACGTCACGCCTAGTGGATGGCTTTCTTCTTGAACCGCCCCCCTACGATGTCGTGAACCGCATTAATCGTGACAAATGCCTTCTCGTCCTTATCCAGCACGATTTCCTTGAGTTTATCGAGCTCCAGACGCGTGACGACGCAGTAGAGGACTTCCTTCGCCTCGCCCGTGTAACCGCCCGTGCCGTGCAGGAGGGTGACGCCGCGCCCGAGGCGTTCGTTGAGGGCGGCGGTCATCTCCTCGTGCTCGTTCGTGACGATCATGACGGCGTAGGACTCGTCGAGCCCCTTGAGCACGACGTCAATCATCTTTGCAATGACGAAGTATGCAAATAGCGAGTACATAGCTTTATCCCAACCATACAACAGCCCTGCAGAACTCAGGATAAAGAGGTTGATGAACATGACGACCTCGCCGACGGAGAACTGCGTCCGCGCATCGAGGATGATGGCGACGATCTCCGTGCCGTCGAACGAGCCGCCCGTACGCATGACGATGCCGACCCCGAGCCCCGTCACGACGCCCCCGAAGATCGCGGCGAGGAACGGGTCGCTCGTCACCGGCGGGACGGAATGCAGAACGCCCGTCCACACGGAGAGCATGACGATGGCAAAGATCGTCGAGAGCGCAAAACTCTTGCCGATTTGCTTGTACCCCATGTAGATGAACGGGATATTGTAGATGACGAGGAACGTGCCGAGCGTCATGCCCGTGATGGTGTGCGACATGATCGAAAGTCCCACGACGCCGCCGTCGATGACGTTGTTCGGAATGAGGAACAGCTCGAGCCCCGCCGCGGTGATGAGCGCGCCGATGATGAGCATCAGCATTTTTTTCACATAAAAGAGCATGCCGTGCTTCGGCTTGCGGGCGTGCGTATTTTGTGCAGTCATAAATCCTCCCGGATAATTTATTTTCCCGCTTATATTATAGAGGAAAGAAAAACTTCAGGCAAGACCGCGAAGATGAAAATGGTTTTCTTGACTTTGCCCCTGCCCCGATATATCATAGCTGTATAAGGGGAATGTTAATTTTATCACGAAACCATCGTATGGGAGGGGATAATATATGATCTACACCGTCACGTTCAACCCGTCGATCGACTACATCGTACGGCTGGAACGATTCGCGCCGGGGGAAATCAACCGCGTGAACTACGAGCAGATCCTGCCGGGAGGCAAGGGGATCAATGTCTCCATCGTGCTGAAAAATCTCGGGCACGAGAGTACGGCGCTCGGCTTTACCGCAGGATTCACCGGGACGGCGATGCGGCAGATGCTCGCCTCGTTCGGTGTTGCGGAGGATTTCGTTCCGCTGGATGAGGGCTTTTCCCGCATCAATGTGAAGATCAAGGCGGAGGAGGAAAGTGAAATCAACGGGCAGGGTCCTGTCATTACAGCGGATGCACAGCGTGCATTATTTGACAGGCTTGATCGCCTCAAAAGCGGCGATACGCTCGTCCTCGCCGGCTCGATCCCGAACACACTGCCGGACGATATGTACGAGCGCATCATGGAGCATCTATCGGGGCGCGGCATCCGCATCGTCGTGGACGCGACGAAGAACCTCCTGCGCCGCGTGCTGAAGTACCGTCCCTTCCTCATCAAGCCGAACAATCACGAACTCGGCGAGATGTTCGGCGTCGTTCTCAAAACGGACGACGAGATCGTCGCGCACGCAAAAAAGCTCCAAGAAGAGGGCGCGGAGAACGTGCTCATCTCGATGGCGGGCGACGGCGCAATCCTCCTCACGCGCGAGGGCGTGTTCTACCGCTCCGCCGCGCCGAAAGGGACGCTCGTCAACTCCGTCGGCGCGGGCGACTCGATGGTCGCAGGCTTCCTCGCGGGCTTCATGGAGTCGGACGGCGACTATGCGCGTGCGTTCTACATGGGCGTTGCGACAGGCTCCGCGTCGGCGTTCTCGGAAAACCTCGCGACGCGGGATGAGGCGTTGGAGCTGCTGAAAACGATCACCGTGTGATAAAAAGTTCTGTTCCGTCGCCGCTTGGCATTTGCCTTGCGAAAAAAGCAGGGCTTAAAAATCGCTGCGGCAAACGCCGCGCGGCACGCATTAGGCGGTACGTTTTTTGCGCCCACGATGATGGGGGCGCATAGCTTCACGGCAGTTTGTATCATGCGGCGAAGGGCGTCCGATCGCCGCCGCGGAGCATTTACCCCGCAAGGGGCGGCGCGGCATGTATTCCCGCCGGGTTTTGACATGTGAGACCGACGCTTTGCAGCCTCGCCGCGCAGCGGCGTAAGGGCTGTGCGTCGGAATCGGCTTTATGACGCACGCGGTCTGCCGCGTCGTTTGCGCAGCGGCAAGACGGATGCCCTAAGCCGCCATAAAAATATTGAAATACAGACCGATGAGAAAATCTCGTGATTCTTAAACGACTAACCCGGTGTGAGGCAGAAGTTTGGATGCAGCGCAAGGAATGAGAAAAACACAAGCGCCGGCGTAGAAAAGCTGCTACAAGCGAAGTGCTTTTCGATATGACATAGCGATACGCCAAAATCCTGCCTCACAGTCTCAAAGGAGGTTTCATTTTGACTATTAACGATCTGCTCAAACCCGAGAGCATCGCCCTCGGCATCACGCCGCCCGCCTCAAAGGAGGCGGCCATCCGCCTGCTCGCGGACTACATGGAAAAAGGCGGCAATCTGAGCGATAAAGACCAATACATCAAAGACGTGCTCGCGCGCGAGGAGAGCGGCACAACGGGGCTCGGCGACGGCATCGCGACCCCCCACGCCAAGAGTGCGGGCGTGCGCGCTGCGGGACTTGCCGCGATGACCGTCCCGGACGGCATGGACTTTGCCGCGATGGACGGCAATCCGAGCCGCCTGTTCTTCATGATCGCGGCGCCCGATGCGGCGAACGATGAGCATCTTGCGATCCTCTCGAAGCTCGCGACGATGATCATGGATCCGGACTTCAAAGAAGCGCTCATCAATGCAAAGACGGTTGAAGAGTTCCGCAAACTCGTCGACGATAAGGAGAACGACCGGTTCGTCGCGCCTTCTGCCACAGAGGAGCCCGCAGCCGCCGCCCCCAAAGCCGACCACATCCAGATCCTCGCCGTCACTGCCTGCCCGACGGGGATCGCGCATACCTTTATGGCGGCGGAGAGCATCGAACAGCACGCGAAAAAGCGCGGACTCACCGTCAAGGTCGAGACAAACGGGTCGGCAGGCGTGAAGAACGTCCTCACGGACGCGGAGATTGCCGCCGCCGACGGCATCATCGTCGCGGCGGACAAGCAGGTCGCCATGTCCCGTTTCAACGGGCGGCGCGTCGTCATCACGAAGGTCGCGGACGGCATCAACAAGGCCGACGAGCTCATCGACCGTGCGCTCTCCGGGAACGCTCCCGTCTATCACGCCTCCGGCGCAGACGAGACCGAGGGTGCAGACAATGCGGAGGATGAAAGCCTCGCGCGCCAGATCTACAAACACCTCATGAACGGCGTCTCGCACATGCTCCCCTTCGTCGTCGGCGGCGGTATTCTCATCGCGCTCGCCTTCCTCTTCGACGATTACAACAGCGCCAACCCCGCCAATTTTGGATCGAACACGCCGCTTGCGAAGTTCTTTAAGGACGTCGGCGGCGCGTCGTTCGGCTTTATGCTCCCCGTCCTCGCAGGATTCATCGGCATGTCGATCGCCGACCGCCCGGGACTTGCCGTCGGATTCGTCGGCGGTGCGCTCGCAGGATCGACGGGCACCGGTTTCCTCGGCGCCCTGCTCGCGGGCTTTGTCAGCGGCTACACGGTCAACTTCCTCAAGAAAGTCTTTGCATCGCTACCCGCCTCGCTCGACGGCATCAAGCCCATCCTGCTCTATCCGTTCTTCGGCATCCTCATCATGGGGTTCATCTCGCTCTTCATCATCGCCCCGCCGGTCTCCGCGATCAATCAGTGGCTGATTGCGACCCTCGGCGGCATGGATCCCTCGGCGCGCGTCTTGATGGGCGCTGTGGTCGGCGGCATGATGGCGATCGATATGGGCGGCCCCATCAACAAGGCGGCGTACGTCACCGGCACGGGGCTCCTCGCCTCGGGCGAATTCCACGTCATGGCGGCGGTCATGGCGGGCGGCATGGTGCCCCCGCTTGCGATCGCACTCTGCACGACGTTCTTCAAAAACCGCTTTACCGAAAGCCAACGAAAGGCGGGTCTCACGAACTATGTCATGGGACTCTCGTTCATCACGGAGGGCGCGATCCCGTTTGCCGCCGCCGATCCCGTGCGCGTCATTCCCTCCATGGTCGTCGGTTCGGCACTGGCGGGTGCGCTCACCATGGTCTTTGACTGCACACTGCGCGCCCCGCACGGCGGCATCTTCGTCGTGCCGACCATCGGCAACCCGCTGATGTACCTCCTCAGCATCGCCGTCGGCTCCGTTGTGGGCGCACTTCTCCTCGCCCTGCTCAAAAAGAAAATTGATGCGTAAAAACCGTTTCGAAAGATAATATAAAAACGACCATGACACCGCATGTGCGTCATGGTCGTTTTGTATTGAAAGTTTTTCAGTGTTTCTCCGCGTGGAACTCTTCGCCGCTCCACGCCTCGATGCCGCGGCGATCGGGGAGAACGGCGGGGTCGAAGACGGGATTTTTCCCGGCAGCTTTTTGCGCGCGATAGTCCCGAAGAGCGGCGTATGCATAGGGGGCAAGCCGCAGGACGGCATAGAGATTCGTCAGGCAGATCATCGCCATGAAGAGGTCGGCGAGGTTCCACACGAGCCCGAGCGCCGCGATGCAGCCGAAGAACACCATTGCGACAACGGCGAGCCGATAGAGGAAGAGCGCCGTTTTCGTGTTTTTCCCAAAGAAATGGATGTTGATTTCGCCGTAGTAATAATTGCCCACGACGGAACTAAATGCAAAGAGGAAGATGAGCACGGCGAGCAGCGCCGATGCGCCGCCGCCAAAGACGCTCGCGAGCGAGTCCTGCGCGAGCGCGATGCCCGTCACGCTGTCGTCGCCGATGCGGTACTGCCCTGTGAGCAGGACGATGAATGCGGTCGCCGAGCATACGAGCCATGTGTCCACATAGACGCCGAATGCCTGCACGAGCCCCTGCTTGACGGGATGCGTGACGTTTGCCGTCGCCGCCGCGTTCGGGATCGAGCCCTCGCCCGCCTCGTTGGAGAAGAGTCCGCGGCGGATGCCCGTCAGGATGACCGTGCCGATGCCGCCGCCGACCGCCGCCTGCGGGCTGAACGCGTCGTGCAGGATGAGCGCGAACATGCCCGGCACGGCATCAATATGCATGACGACGATCACGAGTGCGATGAGGAGGTAAAGCCCCGCCATAAACGGCACAAGCAGCGTCGTAAAGCTCGCGATGCGGTGAATCCCGCCGAAGATGAACGCTGCTGAGAGCGCCGCAAGAATGCCGCCCATGACCCATGTGTCGATGCCGAACGCCTTCTCCATCGAGAGCGCAATCGTATTCGCCTGCACGGAGACATAGATGAGACCGAACGTCACGGAGATCAGCACGGCAAACAGCTTTGCAACAGCCGGCTGTCCGAGCGCATTTTGAATGTAATATGCCGGCCCCCCGTGAAAGAGCCCATGCCCGCGCGGGATTTTATAAATCTGCGCGAGTGTGCTCTCGACGAATCCCGTCGCCGTCCCAATGAAGGCGATGACCCACATCCAAAAGACAGCGCCGGGTCCGCCCGTCACGATCGCGATCGCTACGCCCGCGATGTTGCCGACGCCGACGCGCGAGGCGGTGCTGACGCAAAACGCCTGAAACGATGAGATCGCCTTGCGTCCGCTCGGGCGGCGCCCCAGATCGCCCGCGAGCAGGCGCACCATCTCCGGCAGCGCGCGCAGCTGCACCACGCCCGTCGAGAGTGTGAACCACAGCCCCGATCCTACGAGCACAACGATGATGATATACGTCCATAGAAAGTTGTTGACCGCATCCACGGCGGCATTCAGCATGTCCATCGAGTCACCCTTTCTCATACAATAGCATTCATCTTAATAGAAAGGGGCGTATTTTGTCAAATTGCATTTCTGTATTCTTTTGTGCACATGGAAATTATTTTTATTGTATCTATTGACGTTCTATATCGTGTGCGCTATACTCCATTTTGTAGTCGAGATGATTTCAAAAATCATATACGTTTTGAGATGGGGGTACATCATATGAAAATTGCAGTTATTGCATCGAACGGCAAGGCATCGCAGCTGATCATCAAAGAGCTGCTCTCGCGCGGGCATGAGGTCACGGGATTTGCGCGCAGCGCGAACCGGAGCGCGGTGAAGAACTTTGTGCAGAAGGATATTTTGGCGCTGACGAAGGAGGATCTCGCGGGATTTGACGCCGTGGTGGACGGATTTGGCGCGTACGAGCCCGACGTTTTGCCGCTGCACACAAAGACGAGTCAGCATCTCGCCGATCTCGTCGCGGGGACGAATACGCGGCTCTACATCGTCGGCGGAGCGGGCTCACTCTATGTCGATGCGGCGCACAAGACGCAGCTCCTCGATACGCCCGACTTCCCGGCAGAGTTTTATCCGCTCGCAAAGGCGCAGACCGAGGAACTCGCGGCGCTGCGTTCCCGCAAGGATGCGCACTGGGTCTTCGTCAGCCCCGCGGCGGACTTCCGAGAGGACGGCGCGCGTACGGGGAAATATAAACTGGGCGGCGAGGAGCTGACGCTGAGCAACGCGGGCGAGAGCGTCATCAGCTACGCGGACTACGCCGTCGGCATGGCGGATCTCATCGAGAAAAACGATCTCTCGCAGATTCGCGTCTCCCTTGTTCAGGCGTAATATATAGAAAAGTTCTAGGGCTGCTGCACAAGCTTGTGCGGCAGCCCTTTTCCTTTGCAGCGTATCAATTTTATAATGCAATCTGATGCCCTCGCGGTATCTACACCTGCGGGAAGAGCAGTTCACGCGGATCGAGTCCGTAGCGCACGACAAGCCCGGCATTTGCCGCCGCATCGACGGCAGCGGAGCAGCTGCCCTCACGCGTCGTGATATAGATGTCTGCGGCCTCCAGCACGGCGGGGGAGAACTGCGATCCGCCCCCGGTCGTATGCATATAAAGATGCGGCGCCGCATCGCCGAGCTCATCAAGGCGTGCCTGCACCGCCGCAAAAAATTGGGGATGCCCGTCCCCCTCCGGCACGGCGATCATGAGAAGGACGGGATCCGCCGCGGTATAGGCGGAGAGATACGTTCCGATGAGACGCGGCCAAACGGCGTGCTGCTCGGGCGCATCGAAATCCGGGATAAAATAATAGCGCAGAATCCCCTCTTTCCCTTTGACAAGCATCGACGCGACGGTCTCATCCGGCGGTGTTTTTTGATCTACGCCCGGATCAAAGCGATCGAGGAAGCCCTTCATATCGTGATTGAAGAGAGGAATGTATTCCTTTACCTTTTCGTGCGGCCAATGCCACCACCGGATGCGCAGGAGACGTGCGATCGTCTCCTCGTCAAACCGATAGCGGATCACCCGCGCCGGATTACCGCCGACGATTGCATAGGGCGGGACGTCCTTCGTCACAACCGCTCCCGCCCCGACGACGGCACCGCTCCCGATGCGCACGCCGCCGAGGAGCAGCGCGTCCGAGCCGACCCATACGTCGCTGCCGATGATCAACTGATTGCGATTAACCGCCGCGGAGCCGGGATTGATATTCGTAAGTTCCGCCGCATCATCGCCCGTGAGCATATGCTCCGGGAACATCGTCAGGCATCGATAATCGTGGTTGCCCGCAATGGAAAATTTCAGGCGATGCGCAAGCGCCGTATAGCGCCCGATGAGGATGTGGCAGTCCATGCTCGCGGCGTCAAGCGTTCCGCCCACAAGATACGACATTGCACCGAACGTAACCAGCGGTGTTTTCGAGTTGGGGGAAAGGATTTTGCACTCGTTGGGCGCGAAATCCATTAACGTCAAATCCATGTGCATCGCCTTCCTTATAGTTGCTGATATCCGCATCATATCATAAATCAAATGTCCCCGCCATATTGTGCGGAGATTCATTCGCTCCCGCGTGAAAAATATGCTATAATCGCCGTATCGAATCGCCATATTTTACCGCCGTCCGCGGCGGAATATAGATCTTGGAGGTATATGTGATGAACTGTGAAGAATATCTCGCGCGCGCCCCGTCGATCCGCCCCATTGCGCGGCAGGAGGAAGCCGTCTGGATCAATCCGCGTCTCGTCCCGTACGACGTGACGAAGGGCGTCTCGGAGCTTGTCGTCTCGGACGCGGACATCGCGGACGCCGCCGCCCGACTCAAGCGATTCGCCGCGTTCTTTCGCCGCGCGTTCCCGGAGACGGCGGAAACGAACGGCATCATCGAGTCGCCGCTGCGCCCTCTGCCGCATTTGCAGAAGAAACTTGCGGAGACATACGGCGCCAAGATCCCCGGCAAACTTTACCTCAAGATGGACAGCCACCTCGCCGTCGCGGGATCGATCAAGGCGCGCGGCGGCATTTACGAGGTGCTCAAGCATGCAGAAACGCTCGCGATTGATGCAGGACTTATCACCCCGGACAACGACTACGGCAAATTCGCCGAGATGAAGGAGTTCTTTTCAAAATACATGGTGCAGGTCGGCTCGACGGGCAACCTCGCGCTCTCGATCGGCATCGTGAGCGCCGCCCTCGGCTTCCGTGTCCGTGTGCACATGTCCGCCGATGCGAAGCAGTGGAAGAAAGACCTCCTGCGCGCGAAGGGCGTCGAGGTCATCGAGTACGACGACGACTTCGCCCGCGCTGTGCTCGAGGGACGCCGCACATCGGAAGCCGATTCCATGAGCTATTTCGTGGACGACGAGCGATCGCGCGACCTCTTCATGGGATATACAGTCGCGGGGGCACGTCTCCAAAAGCAGCTCGAGGAAATGAATATCCCCGTCGATGCCGATCATCCGCTCATCGTCTACATCCCCGCGGGCATCGGCGGCTCGCCGGGCGGCGTCTCCTATGGACTCCGCCGCATCTACGGCGACGATGTCCACGCGTTCTTTGTCGAGCCGTCGAGCTGCGCCGCATTTGTCGGGCCTCTGAACCTCCTTCGCCTGCCGGACGCCGCGGCATACTGCAAGGCGCACGACCTCACCCCCGCGCGCCTTGCAAACGCGGCGCAGATTGCATGGGCGACGGGCGGCGGCTTCGTCCCCGAAGAGATGTGGACGGAGTACCTCGCGACGTATCAGTGAGAGAAACCATATACAACGCATATACAAATCAAGGCGTTCTGATCGGCACAATGCATTGCCAATCAGAATGCCTTGTTTTTATATTTTTTGATCGTAAGTGTCCCCGACGACACCACTCGCATACGCTTCAACTTGAATTTTATGTTTTACTGTGCTATTATCACAAAAGTATAATAGGAATCGGGCGCATGTTTTGCCCCGGCATAATAGCTTCACGTTATGCAAGAAAGGTTCTGAAAGCAATGTCTATCCGCGTCAAACTTCTCTCCATTCTCATCACGCTCTTCGTCTTCATCGTTGCGCTCGTGGGATTCAACTTCCACACGTTCGATGAGCTCAAGGGCGACTCGCCGATGGTGAACGCCTCCGGCTCGCTGCGCATGAAGGCGTATCAGCTCTCGTGGCTCTCCGCGCGTCTTGTCTCGGCGGACGGCGCGGACGCCGATACGATCCGAAAAAATATTGAGGAATTTATCGCCCAGTACGACAAGATCCTCAAGGGGCTCGACGCGGGTGATCCTGCGCTGAACCTCACGAAAACGGACGACCCCGCCGCACGCGCGCAGCTCGATGCGGTAAAACCGCGCTGGGAGGCCTACCGCGCGCAGATCACCGCCGTGATGACCGCCGACAGCCCCGAGGCGCGCGCAGCGGCGGACGCCAAAGTCGCCGCCTCCGTCGCGGACTACGTTGCCGAGGTCAATAAGCTCGTCGGGGCGTACGACGCCGCAAGTCAGGAAAAGATCGCCGCCTCCAAGACCGTACAGGAGATCGTCATCCTGCTCGCCCTCATCATCGTGGGCGGCGCATTCTTCGTCATATTCACGCAGATTCTGCGCCCGCTCGCCATGCTGACGCACTCTTTTGCGGATATCGCAGAGGGGGACGGCGATCTCACACAGCGGATGCACGCCGAGCGCGACGATGAGATCGGGCAGATCGTGCAGTATTTCAACAAATTTGTCGCGAATTTACAGACCATCATGCGCGGCGCACAGGACGCCGCCGAGCAGGTCTCCGCACTCTCGACGAACCTCTCGCAGGCGAGCAGCGAAAGCAGCCGTGCCGTCGAACATGTCGCGCACATCATTACGGATGTCGCGGGCGACGCGAACGCACAGAATGCAGACATGCAGGGGCTTGCCGACCGGGTCACTGCGATTGCGGGCAACATGACGCAGATGCTCGACTATGCGCAGCATTCGTCCGAACTCTCGGTCGAATCGAAGGAGAACGCGGAAGCGGGACGTACAAACGTCAGCAATGTCTCGGCGCAGACGGATCGCCTGCGCGGCATCGTTGACGAGATGAACGAAAATGTCCGGACGCTCACCCAATACGCCGAGGACATCAACCAGATCGTCGACATCATCAAGGAACTCTCCGGGCAGACCAACCTCCTCGCCCTCAACGCCGCCATCGAGGCCGCACGCGCGGGAGAGTCGGGACGCGGCTTTGCCGTCGTCGCCGAAGAGGTGCGCAAACTTGCCGAGAACTCCGGCAATGCCGCCGATGAGGTGACGAAAAAAATCGCCGACATCCGCGGTCAGGTCACGCAGACACGCACGGCAAACGACACGCTCGTGCGCGAGCTTGATGAGATCATCGCCGTCGTGAAAGGGCTCACGGGCGCTCTTGACACCATCTTGGAGAGCTCGCGCGCCAGTGCCGACGCCGTTGCCGAGATCAGTGCGCTCAGCCGCTCGACTTCGTCCGATACAAAGGACATGGAGACAACGACACAGGGCGTTGCAAAGAGCGCCACGCATATCGCGAGTCTCTCCGAGGACTCCGCCGCCGCCATCGAGCAGCAAACCGCTTCCATCGAAGAGTTCACCGCCACCGCCGAAAACCTCGCGCAGCTCGCAGCGAACCTTGAGGGGCTCGTCGGCAAGTTCAAGGTATGATATTGCAATCCCCGACACATAGAAAAGAGCGCAGGCAGCAATGCCCGCGCTCTTTTTTTATGGCGGAACAGGTTCCCGTCTCAGAGCTCTTTGGTCAGCCAAATGCCTTTGCCGATGCGGTACTCTGTCAAGAGCATCTTGAGCACCTCGTCGATCAGGAGCGCGCCCCATATCCCATAGAGCCCCATCCCGAGGGGAAAAGCTAAAACATATGCGATGCAGGAACGCAGAATCGCGCTGACAAAGAGCGAATACTGCGCGATGAAGCGGTTGTCCCCCGCCCCGCGCAGCGTCCCCGCGAGCACCTGCGCCTGCGTCTGCGGCACGATGAGAACGGCGACAATGGCGATGATGCCTGCGCCGAGCGCGGCGGCATCCGCGTCTGCAATCATTGCGGAAAAAATTGTCCCGCGCAGCAGCAGGAGCGCGGCGGCGACGACGAGAGAGACGATAAGCCCCGACTTTTGCGCCGCTTTCATATAGAGACGCGCGAGGTCGCGGCGTTTCTCCCCGAGCTTTCGCCCGGCAAAGGACGCGCTTGCCGTGCTCATTCCTAGCCCGAAATAATGGTAGAGATCCCACAGGATGATGCAGTAGTGGTGCGTCCCGACGGCGACCGTGCCGAGCTCGGCGATCAGGCGGGCAAAGACAAGCAGCCCCATGCGCTCGAAGATCTGCTCCAAAAAGGAATTCGTGCCGACCGCCAGCACCGGAGTCAGGGTTTTCCGCTCGAAGGCAAATGTCCCCTGCCCGCGCAGATCGACACCCTCTTGCCGGTATCGGAGCACTGCATAGAGGAGGACGAGGAAGATCACCGCTTCCCCGATGATCGTTGCAATCGCCGCGCCCTTGATCTCCATCCGCGGGAAGCCGAACGCGCCGAAGATCAGCACATAGTTCAGGCAGACGTTGACGAGGTTCCCCGCAACGCTCGCCTGCAGGATGATCTTCGTTTGCCCGATGCCGATCTGCACGGCGGTGAGGATCGCCGACATCGCCTTGAAAAACAGCGCACCGATCAGATATGTGAAGTAGACGAGCGCATAGCCGATATATTCGTCGTTCGCGCCCATGAGCCGCAGAATCTCTTCGCGGTATGTATAGCCAAGGCTCGCCAGCACGGCGTAGACGAGAACGGTCAGCGCCAGCGACTGCTTGATGCAGCTGTTCAGCGAGCGGTAGTCGCGCGCGCCCTTTCTGCGTGCAGTGACCGCCGTGACCCCCGTGCCGAGCGCCTTTCCGAACATCTGCATGAGCATCTTCGGCTGACTGACGATCCCGATCGCCGCCGCCTGCGCGATGCCGAGGCTCCCGACCATGACGAGATCCGCGAGCAGGATGAGGTTGAGAAAGATGCCCTCGAGCGCCGTCGGCCATGCCACACGCCAGTAATCGCGGTACAGCGCCTTTGCCGGCGGGATATTGCCCTGTTTTTCCCCTGCATCCAAATGGCGTTCGAGTGCAAAGAATCGTTCGATCGGATTCATGTCCCGCTCCTTATACTTCCCTGCGGCAGTCTTACTCACAGGGCGAAAGAGGAACCGTCACCGTATGCCCTGCGGCAGTCCGGCAGAATTCCACGTTCATCCGGTACACATCGCGGAACATGCGCTCCGTGAGGATGTCCTCGACAGCGCCCTCTGCGTACAGCTTCTTTTCGTGCAGGACGACGACCTTATCCGCGGCGGATGCGAGCAGGGACGCTGGCACATCAACTCAATCGAGACGTTTGACGACCGGCTGGCGATCGGCAATGTGAATTCCGCGCTCGGTAATTTCCTGCTGCCGGTCTACGTCGATTTTATGCGCGCCTATCCCCGGATCTCGGTACATGCCGCGATCGGGCATTTGTCGGATATTTTGCAGCAGCTCGCGGACGGTCTGATCGACGTTGCGATCAGCTATCGCCTCCCAAAAAGCAGTCGGATACGCAGCTGGGTCTGCGTCGACGAGGACTTCGTCTTTGTGGTCGGGCGTAAGGATCCCCTGGCGGAATATGAGAGCATTCATGTCAAAGGGCTCACGATCACGAACTTGATCATGCAGGATTGGGGCGGGGCATTTTCCGAGTGGTTCCACAGCATCATTCCGGCCAATCGGTTTTCCGGCTGCTATATGAGCAGCACGCCCGCGCTGATGGCGCTGGTCAAAGAAGGCCTCGGCACGGCGATTGTCACACGATCCACGGCGCAGGCATTTCTCACGGAGGGCTCGGTGCGCGAGATCCCCCTCATCGGCGACCCGCAGCCGCCGCGCTGGCGCACCTATATGTCGATCGCCGCCAAACAGCTGCACCGGCCGGCAATCAAAAATGGATCGGCGTTATGAGGAACAACGGAATGCTTTTGGATGCGTGCATTTGACGATGAACCGTGCTATACTCACACCATGGGGATCAAGCAACAAAAGGGGGATGCACCATGAGCTCGTGGCTTTTCTATGCGCTACTCTCGGCACTGTGCGCGGCATTCGTCTCCATCTTTGGCAAGATGGGCGTTGCGGGGCTTGATACAAGCGCCGCAACGGCGGTGCGCTCCGTCATCATGTCGGTCTTTCTCGTAGGCGTTGTACTCGCAGAGGGACATGCCGCCGAGCTGCCGACGGTCTTTGCCGATAAAAAGGCGCTTCTCTTCGTCGCGCTCAGCGGCATTGCGGGCGCACTCTCGTGGCTCTTTTACTTTCTCGCGCTCAAGGACGGCGACGTCACACAAGTCGCCCCCATCGATAAACTCAGCGTCGTCTTTGCCGTCCTCATCGCCCTGATATTTTTCGGCGAACACGTCAGCCTCATGCACGGCATCGCCATCGCCCTGATCGCGGCAGGCGGACTCATGCTTGCTGTTTTTCCGTGAGACTTTGCACTGAACATACATACCGCACCGCATCGGTGCGTTTTTTTGTGCAAAAACAGCCCGCGGCAAATAATTTAGACATTCTTTTTCCTTTGTTTACGAATTGTTTATACCTCTCTCCTATACTATGTCTATCGACAGGGCGAGAACATCCCGCCCGACCGGAACAAAGTCATTATCATATAGGAGGAATACATCATGGAAATGGAAAACATCAAAAATGCAGCATCGGGTATCGTCACGAAGTCGCGTCTGAAGAAACTGGGCGCGCTCCTCGTGCTCGCGGCAGTCGTCACCGGCGGCGCATCGTACTACATGCATGAGCAAAAGATCGCGCATCGCACCGCCGCCGCAGCCGCACGGAGCGCGATGATCACCGCACAGGCAGAGCGCGAGAACGTCAGCCTCATCTCCGAGGCAGAGGCGCGCTCGATCGCCGCAACGGCAATCGGAAAGGACGAGAGCGCGCTGACCTTCCGCCGCGTGGAGCTCGGCAACGCCGCCGACCGTGATGAGAAGCGCGACAAGCACGACAAGCGCGATCAACACGACAAGGACAAAAAGCACGAAAAGGGAGAAAAACACAAAGAACGGCGTGACCGCGGCGACGTCACCACCGAAGATTACTTCCGCCTCGTAGAGGCGCAGCGCGATCGCGGCATCGCCGCACAGGCGGCAAACGCCCCCGCTCCGCAGCCGGCAGGAGCTCCCGCAGAGCCGCCGCAGACCACCCCTGCGGATGCCGCACAGCCGCCCGTCGGCGTCCCTGCACCGATGCACGGCGCCGCACCCGCCCCGCATATGGCCATGCCCGACGCGCGCCCCGCTTTCCTGCCCGTCTATAACGTCACCTGCACCGACGGCACGGTGAAGTACAAAGTCCGCATCGACGCCGCAACCGGCAATGTGCTCTCGAGCCGCGTTGACGACTAATCCCTCGGATACCGAAAATTAAAGAGCAACGCCGCGATCCCGCAGGCGACCGTCAGGCGCACTGCGGGTATCGTTTTGGGCAAAAAAGTTACATTTCATATGATTAGAATCGAGGGAAGCTTCACATATGGACATGATTCTTGGGGCGGATACGGCGGCAATCTTTTGGATACAGAACCACCTCGTACACCCGTGGCTCACCCCGTGGATGATCGGCGCCTCGTCGCTCGGCGATCTGCACGGACTCGGCATCATTTGGTGCCTCCTCGCAGGAGTGCTCATCTACACCCGTAAATACCGCCGCGTCGGCATCGCCGTCATCCTCGCACTGCTCTTTTGCCTCGTCGTCGGCGATCTCGCGCTGAAAAACCTCATCATGCGCGCGCGCCCCTGCGTCACATATCCACTCGTTACCGTGCTCGCGGACGGCGGTCCAACGAATTACTCCTTCCCGTCGGGGCATACCTTCGGCGCATTTGCAATGGCGTCGGCGCTTGCCTGCGGCGTGCGGCGCAGCATCGGCACGGTATTCCTTGCGCTCGCTGCGCTCATCGGGTTCTCACGGATGTATCTCTTCGTCCATTACCCGACCGACGTCATCGCCGGCGCCGCGCTCGGCATCTTCTTCGGTGTCGCCGCGTGGCGGCTTGCCGAGCGCATCCTGCGGAACTTCCCGCCCACGCTGATCTGCCGGTGTAAAAAGTAAATACGATCGACCGCATACAAAAAAGACCGCTCGATGGGGAGCGGTCTTTTTATCGTAACACAACGATGTGCTAAGGTCGCGCGTCGCTGCTAAAACTTAAATTTATTCGTGATATTTTGCAGATCCGTCGCTAGTGTCGCCAGACTCTGCGATGCGCTTGCGATCTCCTGGCTCGAAGCGGACTGCGACTCGGACGAGGAGGAAATGCTCTGCATATGATCTGCCGTTATTTTGCTGATCTCATTGATGTCGTCGACGGCGTGAACGATGTCCTCGGCACCCGTCGATATGGTCTGCATGGCGTTGTTGATCTGTGCCATTTGTCCGTTGATCGTATCGACCATCTTCATGATGCTTTCAAACTGCGCACCGACGTCATGAATCGCAGCTGTGCCTACCTGTACTTCCGATGTGCCGCTCTGCATCGCAGCGACGGCTTCGGCGGTATCGCGCTGGACGCCGGCGATGCGCTCTTTGATCTGCTCGGAGGCTTCACGGGACTGTTCAGCAAGCTTTCTTACTTCCTCTGCGACGACTGCAAAGCCGCGTCCGGTCTCTCCCGCGCGTGCCGCTTCGATGGCTGCATTGAGTGCAAGAAGGTTGGTCTGATCGGCGATACCGGAGATCGTGTCAACAATCTCGCCGATCTGCTTGGAGCTTTCGCCGAGTTTCTCGACGACTTCGGCTGAATGCAGAACGCTCTGCTCGATGCCCGCCATCTTCGCCATGGCCTCGTTCATAAGAGCTTCGCCCTTTTGCGCTGCGTCTGCAGTCGCAGCGGAGCCGGCGGCAACCTGTTTCGCATCGTCGGTCATACGGCGAATATCGCCGGATACGGTTTCGACACCGGCCTTTGCTCCGGAGACGTTCGTAAGCTGCCGTTGTGTACCGCTCGCGACCTCGACAACGGTGGAGGCAACATTTGTTGCGGATTCGGCCATCTGATGCGCGCCCGCGGTGAGCTCTTCGCTCGCCGCCGCGAGTTGCTCGGCGGTTCCGGCAACTTGCTTGATGAGACCGTTGATATTTTTCATCATAGTATTAAAGTTCGATGCAAGCCG
The DNA here is from genome assembly GCF_000183625.1 of Selenomonas sp. oral taxon 137 str. F0430. Lineage (NCBI taxonomy): Bacteria > Bacillati > Bacillota > Negativicutes > Selenomonadales > Selenomonadaceae > Selenomonas > Selenomonas sp. oral taxon 137. The sequence continues at coordinate 26,877 of NZ_AENV01000005.1, read as the reverse complement.
ACCGAGTTCATCCTTGGAGGTAACGGGGAGATCCGGGAGGTTCAGTTTCCCCTCTGCCAATGCACTGACATGGTGCATGAGGCGATCGGTCGCCCCCGTGATGGTAGACGCAAAGCGCAGAAGCACGAAAATAATGATGCCGACAAGCACGATACCGATGATGCTCATCACGGCGTAGGTCAGTTTGAGGCTGTTCAACTCGGCAAAAGCAATGGATTCCGGTACGGAAACGACGACGATCCAACCGTTTACAGGGACGGTGGCATAGGCGATAATCTGCTCCTCACCGTTCTCTTCCATTGTAAAGTAATCGGCTTTCTTTTGCAGCATCTCAGGAAAACGCGCTTTCAGAACCTCATTTTGGTCGAAGCGCTGCATTTCCTGCCCTTCGGAGGAGGCGAGGATGATACCGCTCGGATCGACGATCTCGGCCTGTCCCTGCCCGTGATATTTGAGATTCTTGATATGTTCGGCGAGCGGAGCAAGCGAAATGTCGACGCAGACAACACCCGCGACCGTATTATTTTTATCATTGTATGGAGCGATTGCCGAGACAAGGATCTTTTTGGTATTGAGGTCTTCATATGCCTTGGTAAATCCCTGTTTTCCAATTGCCTTGGCTTCGTTGTACCACGGGCGTTCGTGTGGATTGACCTGTCCCGTGGCATCGCCCGTCGTCCAGCGGATGTACCTGCCGCTTTCCGCACCGTGAATGATGTTAAGCACATCCTTATCGTCTGCGCCGAGACTAAGCATGCTTTGGTCAAACTGCTCAGGTCTGCCCGCATATTCGGTGAGGAGGTTTGCCGTGGCTTGAGCGATACGCCCTTTTTCGTTCAGCCAGCCGTTCAGCATTTCGCTCTCGACGGTCAACGTCGCCTTGATCTCGCCGGAGATGCTATTTTCGAGCGCGCTTTTCGCCTTGAAATAACCGATGCCACAAATCGCAACGACAAGTACCGCCATGAGAATTCCCGTCAGCAGAAGTTTTTGTTTGATCCCCACAATATATTCCTTCCTTCAAAAAATATGGAATCACTCTATCAGAGTCCCCCGACTCTATCGCGTTCCTTTTTTATTCTATATAATTCTCGCGGGTTAATCAAGCCCTTATGCATATTTAGAGAAAATTTACCGAGATATCTGTGAGAAAATGATTCGAAGCCATCGGATATGCGCGCAAAAAAAGGCACGGCGGGAAATCCCCGGCATGCCTTTGCGGAACCAATATTTAATCGAACCCGATTAGAATTTGAACTTATTCGTGGTATTCTGCAAGTCCGTCGCGAGCATCGCCAAACTCTGCGATGCGCTTGCGATCTCCTGGCTCGAGGCGGACTGCGACTCGGACGAGCTGGAGATGCTCTGCATATGGTCGGCGGTCTGCTCGGTGATTTCGTTGACCATGGTCGCAGATCCGACAATGTCGTCCATGCCTGTCTCGACGGTGTGAATGGCGCTGTTCATCTCAGTCATCTGCGTGTTGATCTCATCGACCATACGCATGATGTCCTCGAACTGCGCCCCAACGTCGCGGATGGCAGCGGAACCCGACTGCACCTCGGCGGTGCCGCTCTGCATGGCGGTAACTGCTTCGGCGGTATCGTGCTGGACGACGGAGATGCGCTCTTTGATCTGCTCGGCGGCTTCACGTGCCCCCTCGGCGAGCTTGCGCACCTCTTCGGCGACGACTGCAAAGCCGCGCCCCGACTCCCCTGCGCGCGCCGCCTCAATAGCGGCGTTGAGGGCGAGGAGGTTGGTCTGCTCTGCGATGGCAGAGATGGATTCGACGATCTCGCCGATCTGCTTGGAACTCTCGCCGAGTTTTTCGACAACCTCGGCGGATCGCAGGACGCTCTGCTCGATGCCGCTCATCTTTGTCATGGCTTCGTTCATGAGGGTTTCGCCCCGGGCGGCAGCATCCGCGGTGGAGGCGGAGCCGGCGGCGACCTTTTCCGCTTTTTCGCTCATGCGCGTGACGTCGCCCATGACGATACCGATGGTCTTCTTTGCGCCCGCAAGGCTCTCGAGCTGGCGATCCGTACCGCCCGCGACCTCAATGACGGTGGAGGCGACGGCGGTGGCGGATTCCGCCATCTGCTGCGCGCCTGCGGTGAGCTCTTCGCTTGCGGCGGCGAGCTGCTCGGCGGTTCCGGCAACCTGCTTGATGAGCGCCTTGATATTTTTGACCATACTGTTGAAGTTCTCAGCAAGGCGCCCGAGCTCATCCTGCGAGACAACAGGCAGATCGGGGAGGTTCAGCTCGCCCTTTGCGAGCAGTCCGACGTGGTGCATGAGGCGCTCGGTCGCTCCGGTAATGGACGATGCGAAGCGCAGGAGGGCGAAGAGGATGCCCGCAACGAGCAGGATGCCGATGATGCTCATGACCGTGTAGGTGGTCTTGAGCCCGGCAAGCTGCGCAAAGGCGACGCTCTCCGGGACGGCGATGCTGACGACCCAGCCGGTCGATGGGACGGTGGCGTACGCGATGATCTGCGACTGCCCGTCTTTTTCCATAATAAAGTAGCCATTTTTATTTTGCAGCATCTCCGGGAAGCGTACTTTGAGGACTTCGTTCTCGTCGACCTTGTGCAGTGCCTGCCCTTCGGAGGACGCAATGATCAGCCCGCTCGGGTCGACGACGATGCTCGCTCCGGTACCTTGGTATTTGACGGATTTGATGTGTTCCGCGAGGGCGTCAAGCGAGATGTCCGAGAGAACGGCGCCGCGGAACGTGCCGTCGATGCTGTAGGGAGCGACGGCGGAGATGATGGGTTTCTTCGTGGAGTTGTCCACGTAAACGGATGTGAAGAACGGTGCGCTCTTGGTCTTTGCCTCAAGATACCAAGGGCGGTTCAGCGGGTCAAACTCTCCGGTGATGTTGCCGTCGACCCAGCTGATGAAGCGCCCGTCCTCGGCGCCGTAGGCGAGGTCGATGAGATCTTTGTCGCCGGCGGCGAGGCTGACGATCTCACGGTTCATGACGACGGGATTGTCGCCCATGGCGGTGAGGAGGTTCGCCAGACTCTCGGTGCGCTGGAGTTTTTTCGAGATCCAGCTGTCGAGTTTCTCCGATTCAACGTGCAGGAGCGCGTTGATCTCGCCGGAGGTACTCTCCACGAGCGCTTCCTGTGCGCGGTAGTAGCCGATGCCGCAGATCGCAATAACGAGCAGCACCATGAGGGTTCCCATGAGAAGCAGTTTTTGCTTGATTCCCAAAATACATCCCTTCCTTTTCATTTCCATTTCTACACAACAATCGGGTGCGCCCCACAGCGTACCTGTCCCCGACATTTAATGCTATCCATTTTATATGATTTATATATTTAAATCAATCCCATACTTTAAGAAATTTAACAAATGTCATGAGAATTTTATAGAAACAATAAAAAGAACCGTGAAACGAGGAACGTTTCCGGTTCTTTTCGATCTATGATATTTGATTTTGCAGCCGAATGACACGGACGTTTCGATGCATAGCTAGGAATAAAGGCGCAGCCAAAACCTACGTCGACGAAGCGTTCGACGAAAATGACAACGCTAGGCGCGAAAATTCCGTGTCTCCCCACCGCAACCTACGCGGCGTGCAAGCTTTGATGCATAGCTAGGCATGAGGAGAATCCAAGCGAAGGCGTAGTTAAAGACCTACGTCGAATTCAGAAAAAATTTGCACACTATATCAACTTATGGTAGGATAATGCGGTATATTTTATTGGAAACTGCCGCGGACAGCATGTTGTTCTGCGTTCGACGGCGCGTGTTTTGAGGAGGAGTTTATGACAACCGAAGAGAGATGTGCGGACGCTATCGCGCGTGAGGCGAGGCGTACCGTGGCTGCCGGTATCGTGTTTGCGGTGCTGTGGGTGCTGCTGGGCTTTGGGCTGGCGGATGCGGATATTTGGGTCGCGGGATTCCCGCTCTGGGCGATCACGTCGACAGTCGGCGTGATGGTGGTGGGGGCCCTGCTCGCGTTCTATCTTGCGCGCACGGCGGAGGATGTGCCCTTTGAGTCGCACGGAGAGGGGGCGCAGCGATGAATACGCTCTATGTGCTGCTGCCGCTGCTCTTTTTTATGGTCTTTATGCTCGCGCTCGGCATCTATGTGCGGCGACATGAAGGTGCGGGCGGCTTCCTCTCGGGCTACTTCGTGGGGGGGCAGTCGCTCGGATCGTTCGTGCTCGCGATGACGATGGTCGCGACGTACAGCTCTGTGAGTTCGTTCGTTGGGGGTCCCGGGATGGCGTACGAGATCGGCTTCGGCTGGATCTATATGGCGGTCATTCAGGCGGTGACGATTTTCCTCGTGCTCGGCATTTTCGGGAAAAAGGTGGCGCGCCTTGCCCGCCGCATTCACGCGGTGACGATCGTGGACATCATCCGGCACCGCTACCGTTCGGACGCGCTCGCGGCGCTGGCGGCATTTGCGATTGTGCTGTTCTTTGCGGCGTCGATGGTGGCGCAGTTCGTCGGCGGGGCACAGCTCTTTGCGGCGGTGACGGGATACAGCTACGAGCTGGGGCTGATTCTCTTCGGTGTGGTGGTCGTTGTCTATACGTCGATCGGCGGATTCCGTGCCGTTGCACTGACGGATACTTGCTGTGCGCTGGTGATGATGGCGGGGATCGTGCTGCTCTTTTACTATGTACTCGATGCAGGCGGGGGGCTTGCGGCGATCATGGAGACGCTGCGCACGGCGCATCCGGAGATGCTGACGCCGACGTCAGCGGGGCATATGCCGGTGTCGCTCTACATTTCACAGTGGCTGCTCGTGGGCGCGCTGACGATCGCGCTGCCGCAGTCGGTGGTGCGCTCGATCAGCTATCGGAGCAGCGGTGATATGAACCGGGCGATGATCATCGGGACGATCGTGATTTCCTTTATGAACATCGCGGTGAACCTCGTCGGTGTGCTCGGGCGCGGTGTGCTCATGGTTCCGGCAAAGGAACTCGGCGGCGTGGACAGTGTGATCCCGCAGCTGATGGCGTCGGTGATGCCGCCCGCGCTGCTCGGTTTTGCGATCATCGGCCCGCTCGCGGCGTCCATCTCAACGATCTCGGGCGTGCTCATCGTGGCGTCCTCCGCGGTGGTGAAGGATGTCTATCTCCATCACATGCAAAAACGCGGTCGGTTCGTCCCGGAAAAGACGCTGCGCCGTCTCTCCATGGGCATTACCGCCGCGCTGGGCATTATTGTGTTCATTCTCGCCATCGCGCCGCCGTCGCTCATCTGGCTCATCAATATGTTCGCGTTCGGTGGGCTTGAGACGGCGTTTTTCTGGGTGCTTGTCTTTGGTCTCTTTACGACGCACGCGACGCGCACGGGCGCGCTCTGCGCCATGGGCGGCGGGACGCTCGTCTACTGCATCGCGATGGCGGTGGGCTTTCGTCCGCTCGGTCTGCATCCCATCGCCGTCGGCATTACCGTCTCGCTCGCGTTTTTCCTCATCGGGAATATGCTCGAGCGGCGCACTCAGACTTGACATTTTTTGTGTCGAACCGTATAATAATGGCATAAAAAGAGTGACAGCCGAGTGGTACCGTCGGTCACTCCCCAAATTTTTTAGGATTGAAGAAGAGCCGACATGAACCGCGTGGACGGTTCTTTTTCTATTTAATCAACGATTAAATAGAGCAGATATAATGCTGACAATCAGCGTCAGAGCAGCGATCGCAAGCGAAAGCACTTCATACAGCGTCATGCGCATCACCTCCCGCGGGGAGGCCGAACCTCGTCTGCCACTTGTGATTATTATAGCACATATTTTCTATAATTAGAAGATGTATTTTCCTCTTACTTCGTGCACACAAGCGGCACAAAATACGCCTCCGTGCCGGCGATTTCCTCCGGAGAGAAGCGCGCACCGACCGCCGACGGCTCGCCCAGCAGCATAAAACAGGAGAGCGTGAGGTACCCGTCTTTCGTCCCCGAATCAACGGTATGCCGAACCTGCGGTTGACGGATGAAGTCCTGATACATCGCCTTGCGGCTCGTGCGGCAGACGATCTCATCATAGTTCTCGACGTATTTTTCAACGGCAGTCCGCGTTTGACTGCCGTTTTTTTGTACGACGCGGACGTTCCGTCCTTCGCGCCCCCAGATCTCCTTGCGGATATACGCTCCGTCCGCGAGCGCGCCGAAGTCGTCCTCGAAATAGGATGGGACGAGATACCGCCCGATGAGCGCGCATTCCTCCGCGGAGAAGAATTTGCGCTCCGCGGCGAGGGCATGAACGAGTGCCATAAAGGATTTGTTCTGCAAAACGATCGCCTCGGGGGGGTTCATCATCGCGAACTTTCCTTCCTTATAAAGATCGAGGAACATCGCGCCGAGCGGCTCGTCCTCATCCGTCCGCTCGTCGATCAGGATCTCCATCGGATGCAATCGGTAGAGTGCTGCCGTATATTCATCATCAGGCAGCGGAATACCCTCCGCATCGATCTCCATGTCGTAGAACGAGAGGAAGCGGATGTCCGCCTGCGGATGCCCCTCCTGCATGAGCCTCTGCAAAAACAGGGTCGTCGCGAGGTCTTCGGGATAGTCGTCAAAACAGGAGAACACGAAGGGCGCGTCCTCATCCGCATCACCGATGCAGCGCGCCCACACATGCGAGAGAAAGACGCGCAGCTGCGCCATGGCGCCCGCATTCGGATCGCTTTTTCCGAAATAGTCCGCCGCAACAGCGTTCGCATAGTAACTCTCGATGATAAAACAGGGCGTATCCGCGTTGATCTCCACCATGCGGATGCGCCCCGCCGCGTCGAGCACATAGTCGAACCGCGCGAGCCATGTCGGCAGCCCAAACACGTTCGGCGTACGCAGATAGGGCAGCAGCTCCTCGGGCATGTCCATCGCGCGCGCAAAGTCGTCGGGCGCATCGCGGAACACCGCCGCCGCCTTGCAAAACACATGAAAAAGCCCCCGGGACGCCGCGCGCAGCTCCTCATAAAAGGAGTCGGGAAACGCCTGCGCCGTATGTGCGGGGTAGCGATCCGCATAGTCACCGTACTGAATATACGTGAAAATACGAGGATCGAGCCGATCGATATAGGTTGCGGATGCACTCATCATAGATTCCTCACGAACCGTGCCCGGACGAGCGCACGCCCGCGCGTCCAAAGCCGGATTTTCGCGTTAGCTGCTTGACATTATCGCTCTTTTTTCCGTCGTAGTTCGTTCCGCTGCGTCCCCAGTAGCCGCGTCCCGCGCCGCCGTGGTAGTTGGACACCCCCTTGGACACGGGCGGCGGCGCGGGCAGAGCCTCTAGCGCTCCGTTCGGGCGATAGGTCATCGCGCTCACATCCATCGCGCCGCCCGGGTACGCGATCCCGTGGAACGCAAAATAGTTCGCGGCAATCGGCGCGAGCAGGCTTGCCGTGCCGTACTCCCAGATCAGATTGCCCGCCTCGTCCCGGCGGAACGTCACCACCGTATCGTCGTCATAGAGCGCGGTCTCCGTGCCGTCGCCGCCGTTCATCAGCGTGAAGCGCCGCCCATAGGCATCCGAGAGCCGCTGCTCGCCCGCGTTCCACGCAGGGTGTACGACCTCGCACAGCACATATACAATGTCGTTGCGATAGTAATACCCTGCACCGAGCGCCGCGACCGATGCGAATACGGCAGCGAGAATTTTTGCCTTTCGTCCTGCATTCTCCATGGCATGCCCCGTTAGTGTACCGCGCCGCTGATGACGAGCGAGAGCCCGACAAAAATACCGAAGACGAAGATCCCCGCCGCCGTGTTGCCGCGCATGATCTCGGCGGGCAGCTCATACTTCCGATGCCACACATTGATGATGAAGAACCCGAGGATGAAAAAGACGATGCCGACGCACGCATAGACGACGCTCCCCGTGACGCCGCTCACGAAATCGAGCGGCACAGCGTCATAGACGGGCGTGACGATGACCGCGCGCAGGATCTCGCCGATGCCGATGAACGAGCCTGCCGAGAGCCACGCGACCGCGCGGTTGCCGCGCCGAATCTCCTCCGAAAAGTCCCCGGGGATAAAAAATCAATGACGATGTTCGAGACAATCATCAAGAGAATGCCGAACATGGCATAAAACACAGACAGCATAAGAACGGACAAATCGATCATAACGAACGCTCCTATCTTCTCCCGGGCTACTACTGCCGCACGACAACGGAACGACCGCGTACATCTCCTGTACGGACAACCTCCGCATAGCGCGCAAGCGTATAGTTCCGTTTGAGCCGGTTCTGTGCGGACGCATCGTCGACGTAGTGCGGCAGTATGGCGATGTGCGCCGTCCCCGCAGATGCGGCGGTGATACGCACCTCCTCCGCCTTCGTACGCAGAACGAACGGTGGATCCTCTAGCTCCGGCTCCGTATACCCATCCATGACGTTCCCGTCCAGTCCCTCGATGAGGTCGAGCGTCGCCGTGCCCGCATCCGTCTGCACCTCGTAGGCACGCGCGCCGCCCTCGGCGGAGATTTCCTTGGATGCGTACGGCGCATCCCCGACGCGCTCCTCCGCCGCATAGGGCATCCCCACGAGACGGCGCAGATCGTGCCATGTGCTCATATCGGGCATCTCGTCGATCATGAAGAAGAAGAACAGCCCCACACCGAGAACGGTAACGCCCTGTGACAGCCCATTCATGAACCGCTTCTTTCGCGCCGACCATTTCATACTGCGGACGCGCGTCTCCGAGACCGCGGGATCGAGTGCGATGTCACTCGGCTGTACGCTGTGTCCCTCGGCAGAATCCTGCTCGCCGCCCTTCCAGCACTCGATGAAAAAGAGACGCTTCCCGTCCTCATGCCGATATTGGCGGTAGGACGCCGTATCCCCGACGGATGCGTCCGTGTCGCCCCACACGCCCGTGACGATCTGCTCCCCCTTGTCCCGGAGACCGTAGCCCTGCGGCGCCGTCGACCGATGCACCGTCCGGCTGAGCGTACATGAAAGATTATCCCCCTCGACGGTGAGCCATAAACGTTTTTCTTCGCCCTCCGCGGCGAGACCGTATTCCGTCCAGCGGTCATCAGTCTCTTTTTCCTTATATCGGATTTTCTCCACGATTGTGTACGGTTTTCCCTCGACGAGGATGCCCGTCCAACAGTCAAACTCCATGAGAACGCCCCTTTCTCATGTAAATATTCACACAATTATATAACATTGCCCGAAAAATGGCAAATACGAATCCCAAACATTATGCAAAGAAAAGCAGCTCCACGAGAAACACCGTCGCCGACGCCCCCGCCGCCACGCGAAAGAGGCTCGCCCCGTTCCACGCAAGATAGAGCGAGAACACGAACGCCGCCGCCCCCGCCGCGGGGATGCGCGTCGTCTCCATGATCGCGGGGAACGTCATCACAGCAAGCGTCACGTAGGGAACGTAGTAGAGGAACGATCGCACGAACACATTTTTTATCTCCCGCCGCAGGAGAAGTGCAGGCGTCAGGCGGATGGCAATCGTCACGGCGGACATCACCGCGATATAGCTCCAAATGTCATGCATCGCCGTCCTCCTCCCCGCGCACCGGGAAGAGCGCCGCTCCCGCCCCCGCAATGAGGAGCGTCAGGATGATCGTCCGCGTGCCGCCCGAGAGCGCGGAGACGAGCGGCGCATGTGCCGCCGCAAAGGACAGGAGGAAACTCGTAAGCACGAGTCCCCCGATGATCCGGCTCGTCCGCGCGGGCGGAATCACCACCCAAATGAACATCCCGTACAGCGCGACCGACAGCGCAGAGAGCGCCGCCGCCGGGAGCACATCCCCCGCCGCCACGCCGAGCGCCGTGCCGACCGACCACGCGGGCAGAGAGATCGCGAGCGCACCGTAGTTGTAGAACGGCTCCACACAGCCGCCGCGCGCAACGGTAATGCCAAAGATCTCATCCGACACGCCAAGCGTCACCGCCAGACGGTGGAGGAACGGCGTATCGGGCGCGAACCGCTGTGAGAGCGCCGCCGACATCAGCGTGTAGCGGATGTTCGCGACGAGCGTCAGCGCCGCGATCTCCGCATACGGCACATGCGCCGCGATGGAGGTAAACCCCGCGTACTCGCCCGCCGAGGCGAAGTTCAGCCAGCTCGCCACGAACCCCTGCACGGGACTCAGCCCCGCCGTCCCCGCGAGAATCCCAAGCGTGAACGAGACCACGAAATACCCGAGCGCAATCGGCACCCCGTCGTGTATCCCCTGCATGAACGCCGCGCGTCGTCCTCCTTCGACCATACGGACATCGACCTTTCTTTCTTCGGTACCGCAAGGCGGCAGCTTTATACATATCGATACGCCGGCAGGGCGCATTTACGAGAACAGACGCATCCGCGCACGTTCTTCCTCTATCAGCCGGTTCGCAAATGCGGCAAAAGCGGGCAGATCTTCCGTATTGAGACACCTGATGTAGGCGGGCTTTTGCTCCACGGGAACAACGATGGGCGGGAGTTCGGCACGCAGACAGGAATACACCATCAATGCACGCCCCGTGCGCCCGTTGCCGTCCGAGAAGGGATGAATCCGCTCAAAGGCGATGTGCTGCCGGCAGATTGCCTCGATGCGCTCTGCATCGGTCGCTGCGCACCTCATCTGCGTCTCGAGATTGCACGCCCAATCGTGCAGCTGCATGGGCACAAGATATGGCGGCGTCGGTGTAAAATCTGCACCGACAATCATGTTCTGCACCGTTTTGAATGCGCCGGGTACGCCCTCGATCGCATTCTCGCATAGGATGCCATGAATGCGGCGAACGAGCATCACATCAACAGGCGAATGCTCTTTGAGCATCTCGATCAAAACGGGCATGAGCCGCTTATAGTTCAACACCTCGTTGAGTTCGCGCACATTCATCGCGCGCGGAATATAGGCGTCGATCAGGACGCTTTTGGTTTCCCCCTGCGTCAGAGAGTTCCCTTCGATGGCAGTGGAGTGGTGTGCCATGCGTACCATGAGGTCGTCTAGATAATCGTCCGGCAGAACCATAGCAAGAGGCTCCTTTCTTTGTGCTATTATACCAACATGCACGGGCTTTTGTAAATTATACAATCAAAAACCACCGCAAAGTATACGCTCTTGCGGTGGTTTTGGTCTTCGAACGGGCTGCGCCTCAACTTTTTCTTTAGAACCACATGGATAAGCGCGCCGGCTGCCGCACACCCAGCGGCGCCCCGTCTCAGTGATTCGCCGCCGTATAGATTGCCGCCGCGTCCGCCGCGTTCAGCGGGTGGAAGCATCCAAGACGGATCGTATCGTTTGCCGTCGCTGCGCGCGCCAGTTCCTCAATCGTCCCTTTGCCCGGCGTGCCGATGTCAAGTCCCGCAAGGCTTGTCGGCATCTCGATCGATGTGAAAAACTCCTCCATGTGCCGGATGCCCGCACGCGCACGCTCTTCGTCCGTCCCCGCATTGACGCCAAAGATCGCAGCGGCAAACTGCGCAAAGCGCGGCGCGTCATATTTATAAACATGCCGTGCCCACGACGGCCAGAGCGCCGTCAGCGTCGCCCCATGTGTTGAGTCAAACCGCGCCGAGAGCTCATGCCCCAGTTTATGCACGGAGAAATCCTTGCACCGCCCGAGTTCTGTAAATCCACTGTGCGACACGCTCCCGCACCACATGAGCTCGCTCATCGCGTCGTAGTCCTTGCGCGAGATGAGCAGGCGCTCCGCACACTCCATCACCGTCCGGATCAGCGCCTCTGCCACGCGGTCAGTGAAGACATTCGGCTCCTTCACATTGGTAAAATACCGCTCCATCGTGTGCATCATGATGTCCGCTGCGCCCGCGGCGATCTGCGCCCGCGGCAGCGTAAATGCCAGTTCCGGGTTCAGAAAGGAAATGAGCGGGCGGTTCAGCGGCGTATTGAGCCCGAGCTTGCGCCCCGTATCCTCGTTCGTCAGCACCGCCGAGTCGCTGACCTCGCTGCCCGCCGCCGGGATGGTCAGCACCGTGCCGATGGGTATGGTCTGCTCGATCTCGACCTTGTGCGTCCAAATATCCCAAATATCCACGGTTGGGTTCGCAATCCCGTGTGCAACCGCCTTCGCCGAGTCAATGACAGAGCCGCCGCCCACACCGAGGACGAAATTTGCCTGTGCCGCGATGCCTTCACGAATCGCCTCACGTACGAGGGAGACGCGCGGATTGGGACGCACCCCGCCGATGACGAGAAACGCCAGACCCGCGGACGTCAGATTTTTCTCAATGCGCGAGAGCAGCCCCGACTCCACCACGCTCCCGCCGCCGTAGAGAATCAGAATGCGGCTCGCCCCGCGTGCGCGCAGCCGCTCCGCCACACGATCCTCCGCCCCGCGCCCGAAGATGATCTCCGTAGGACTCTGAAAGGTAAAACTCTGCATGATGTATCCTCCTCCGGCGTGCTAAAGCCGTTTTCGCAATCGTATCGGCGTTATTATACCATAAATACCATCTGTCCGATAGGGGCGCCGCGCTGCCGCAGACTGTGCATGCCCGCCCCATGTGCGAGAAGCACACAAAAACCGCCGCAGATGTTCTCTGTGACGGTTTTTTGTTTGAAGCAATCATATCTATGCGAGAGAGGCAAGGGCGGCGCCGATGCCCTTCTCGTCGATGGTCTGTATGCACGAGATGACATAGTCGTGTCCCTCAACGTGGAACGGGATCAGATAGTGCAGCCGCAGACAGCGCTCGCCGTCCGGCATGCGTTTGTGGAAGAGTACGGCGGTATGGTCGCTTGACTCTTTGTGCTCGAGAATGCCGCGCAGATGCGTCTCGCTGTAGAACTTTTTGAATGCGGCGTTGTCTTCCGGAATAATCATCTCGTCGGCATAGCGTGCGACGAGATCTTCAAAATGCCCATAGGTCTCCTCATAGCGCGGCTCATAGACGTCGCGGTACAACGTCGATACACGATGCGTTCCGAGTTCGTAGAGATCAATGCGGTCATAGAGCGCGACGATCTGATTGAGCGCTTCCTGCATAGAACCCGCCTCGGGGCTGAAGCGCGAGATGTTGACGGTCGCCATGAGAAAGACTGCGCGGGAGTTGTCGGGGCACTGTGTGACGAGCCGCAGCCGTACGCTGTTGAACGAGTTGCGTGTGATAAAGTCCGTGTACGCCTCTCGTCCCGTATGCTCCGCTTCCTCCATCATATGCCCGATCATGCGGTGGTTCTGCTTGAGCCGCCGCTCGTAGTTCGGGGTATGCGCACAGCATTCATCCAGCTCGATATTATGAAGGAACAGCCGAAACATGCGGCTTTGGTAGAGATAGCGGATCTCGCCGTCCCGCCGCTCCAGCAGCGCAAGCGAAGGCGCATCGCCAATCTCGGGCGATCCGCGCCGCTCTAGAGGCTCGCTCGAGAGGACGTTAATCGCCCCGATTTCCGTATAATAGTCCGCGAGGTCAAACGGCTCGACCGCTCTTTTTTGACAATAAGCAACCATCTTTCCAATCGGGATGGGGGGACTAAAGAGAAAGCCCTGCACCTTTTCGCAGCCGATTTCGCACAGGAACTCGAACTGCTCCTCCGTCTCGACGCCCTCGGCAAGGGTGTGCATCCCGATCTCCTTCGCCATGTTGACGATAGAGCGCACGACAACGCGTGTCTTCGGATTGGTCTCAAAGGAGCGCAGGAACGCCATATCGATTTTGAGCACGTCGAACACGTAGTCTTTGATATTGTTGAGCGAGGAGTAGCCGCTGCCGAAATCGTCCATCCAGACCTCATAGCCCGTGGCACGGAAGCGCGCGATCTCGGACTGGAGGAATTTCTCATCGTCGTTGAGTACGCCCTCCGTGACCTCAATGTTGAGCATCGTCCGCTCAATCCCGTAGCGCATACGGATATCCTCGACTGCCTGCACGACGTCGAGCAGGCGGAAATCTGCGCGCGAGATGTTGACCGAGACGCGCAGCTGCTCCCAGTCGGGGATGTTGCTGCGCGTGAGGAGAATGTCCTTGCACACCTGCTCGACGATATAAAGGTCGAGCTGCGGCGAGAGGTGCGCGTCCTCGAGAACGGGGACGAACGTGCCCGGCGCGATCATGCCGTGGATGGGGTCGCGCCAGCGTGCGAGTGCTTCGACCCCGCAGATTTCGCGCGTCATCGTGCGAATCTCGGGCTGATAGAAAACCTCGATATGCCCCTGCGCCATCGCTTCCTGGAACGAGCTGATGATGTAGCTGCGGAAATTGATGTTCTCCTCCATCGTGGGGTCAAACTCCGCCCACGTGAGGTCGTAGGTTTTTTTGATGCTGTTGCACGCGATCTTCGCACGATCCATGATGAGCGCAATGTCGCGCACATCCTCGGAGGGGTGGTAGATGCCCGCCTTGATCTCCATCGCAAGCCCCAGCTCATACGCGCGGACGCGCTCGTGGATGTACTGAATGCACGCCGCGATGTCCTCGCGCCCCGTGGCGACGGCAAAATGGTCGTCGTTGAAGCGCGCGAGCAGATCCTCCTCGAACGTCTCGCGCAGGAGATCCGCCATGTAGCGCAGGAATTGGTTGCCCTGCGAGAACCCGTAGCGCTGGTTGAAACTCTTAAAATTTTCGATGTCAAAATACAGGAAGGTGAGTTTCCCCGCCCCGCCTTCCTGCATACGAACGGAAACATGCCGCATGAACTGCATCATATTCAGCAGTCCCGTGACCTGGCACCGGTCGTAATTACACGGTTTTTCCTTCAAAATATAATCCTCCGGGTTCTTTCCCCCCACAGGCGCGTCAGAGAGAGATGCGCGCGTATTCCTCCACCATGTCGCGCAGGCTCATTCCGCTCGTTCCGCTGAGCACGCCGCGGCGCTCACCCGGTGCCTGCTTCATCCGCGCTACAATGGCGTCGAAGAGGTCGTCCTCGATCGATCCGGGGACGAGGCGTTCCCAATGCGCCGCGTCGTACGGACGCTCATGAATCGCGTTCTCCGGACGTCCCGTGACCTCGAGCTCCGAGATGAACATGATCTCGCGCCGGGTCGGACTGATATAGTAATGTTCGAGAAAGTATTTCTGCGGGCGCGCATCGTTATCCGCCGCATCGCTCTGCGCATCCTCCACCAGACGTACCCACGCCTCGATGATGCGCTCCGAGCCACTGTTCGGGCGCGGAATCCACCGCGAGTTTTTCGAATCGAGATAATACGTAAAGCCGTTGTCGACAAAAAGGCGCTTGAACCGCGCGTTTTTCTCGCGCTTTTTCTCCGCCTTTGCCGCCTTCTTTTCCGCTTTCTTCTGTTCCTTGACCGCCTGCTTTGCAGCCTTTTGTGCGGCGCGCTCGGCATCGCGCTGTGCCGCCGCTTCTGCGGGCGCCTTGAGCGCGCCCGTCTGTACCTCGTCTGCCGTCCGGTGCGGCGGGGCGGCCGGATCGGCGCTTTCCTCCGCTGCCGATGCCGCCGTGCCCCCCACAGGCAGGGCAAAGACGAGTGCGGCGAAAAGTCCCGCCGCAAATCCTTTGACTCGGTTCATTACCTCATCCCCTTGCTGATTATTCCCCGGTTCTATTGCCAAAAACACGACGTATTCAGATATAAGTCGATTTAATCCGACCTTGAAAATGCGCACAGCAAATACAACCTGTATTTCATATTTCGACAAAAAGGAAATAAATCCTTCATTAGAATTATTTCAAGGACACGAACGAAGGGGGCTCTTCTCCGGCGTTCCCTCACGGCGCGGATAGGCGCGCGGCGTGCTGCGGTATTTCTCGATGACGAGCACGGCGCGCGCATCGTCAAGTCCCGGCAGGGTCACGGGGCGCGCCGCGATCCCGCCGCCGCCGAGCATCTCCACCGCCGCGCGCCCCTCCTCCATCTCCTCGGCGTACGCGCGCCCCTTCAGCGCGAGGAACGTCCCCCGACGCGGACAAAGGGGAGCGCATATTCGGCGAGCACAGGCAGCCGCGCCACCGCGCGGCTGACGGCGATGTCATACTGCGCGCGGTAGGTGTGCATCCGCGCCGCCGCTTCCGCGCGTGCGTGGACGCAGACGACATTTTTAAGACCAAGCTGTTCTATGACCTCCGTGAGGAAGCGGACGCGCTTTTGCAGCGCATCCATCAATGTCACCTCGATCTCCGGCGCATAGATCGCAAGAGGAATGCCCGGCAGTCGCGCCCGTGCCGACGTCGATGAGCGACTTTGCACGCGCAAAGAGCGGCGCGTCGTACGCCGATAGACTGTCCACGATGTGCTTCACCGCCACATCCTCGGGCGCAGTCAGTGCCGTGAGGTTCATGCGTTCGTTCCACGTGAGCAGCAGCTCGTTGTAGCGTACGCACTGCTCGAGCTGCGCATTCGTCAGCGCCATACCGAACGCCGCCGCACGCGCCGCCAGTATCTCACGAAATCCCTCCGCCATAAAACGCGCCCCTCTCCTTTTTCATCATGCCGCCCGCGCCGTACGCAGCGAGCGGTACTTCTATCATATCACATCGTGCAAGAGGGATCGCCGGTGCATACGGCTTTGATGAAAACATCCTGAAAAGCTTCATCTCCTTCTATTTGATTGCCCCTGTGATTCGTGCTACAATGAAACAGAATTTCAACTGATCGCAGGAACGGGGGAATCACTATGCATATGCCGGACAGAGGACTCAAGGAGAACTTTTTCCGCACGGACGGCCGTCTGAACCGAAAGCGGTACTTTTTGCGCAATGTTGTGCTCGCCGCCCTCGGCGTGCTCCTTTTGATCTTCTTCAGCATTTATATCGGTATGACACTGATCGATACCGGGGAGGGTGCATTCGCGGCATTTCTGCATTCCTTCATGACCGGAATCGGCGTTTTCATGCTGCTCTGCACACCGCTCATTATCTCCCATTTGACCCTCACCGTCCGCCGCCTGCACGATGTCGGCATGTCGGGGTGGTACCTCCTCTTCCTCTATGTGCCGCTCGTCAATGTGGCGCTCGGTTTTTATCTCCTCTTCAAGGAGGGACAGTCGGGCGCGAACGCCTACGGCGACGATCCGCGCGCGCTGCCCGCTGCGGCAAATGCCGGAGATGCGCACCCGTCGCCGCCCGCCGATGCGGAGCCATCCCTGCCCGCTGCCGCTGCCGAGCTCCCGGATGCCCCTTTGCACACGTTTTCCGATCTGCGCTTTTTCTCAATGAAGGGTCGGCTCTCCCGCCGCGACTTTGCACTCACGCTTGGCGCGATCTGCGGCGGTCAGGGGCTTTTGTTCGCCCTCTATGACAGCCTTGTCCTGCCGCTGAACTACCTCGTCGCCGCATCTCTCTTCCGCGATGCAACGCCGGCATTCTGGGGGCTGACCGTTACAACGCTCGGTGCCGCGATCTTCCTGATGCTCCTCGCGACGCCGTTCCTCGGCGTCTCTGCCGTCGTGCGCCGTCTGCACGATATGGGACGCAGCGGTCTCTACGCCCTGCCCGCCTTCCTTGCCATCCTGACGATCATCTTTATCCCCGTGTTCTACATACTGATCTGGGGCGTTAGTCAGGCCTACGCGATGGGCATTCCGCTCACAAGTTTCCTGACGGACTTTATGCACTGGTCCACCGGCGGAAATACCCTTCCCTACATTTTGCTTGGCTCGACGCTGATCGGCGCCGTCCTCCTGCTGATCCTCATTCCGCTGAACGGATGGCTTTTCTTCGGCAGCGGAGATGCCGGGGAAAATGCCTACGGCGCGCCCCCGTCGACGCAGCCCCTGCCGGGTGTACGAACGGCATTCCTGAGCCGGATCCGAACGATCAATTACCGCAATTTTCGTTTTTCCGCTCTCCTTGTCTGCGCTGCAGCGAACTTCATCCTCATGTTCGCATCCAACCTCATCATCAATCCGCTGTGCATCATATTGATGCCTGCAGGTATACTGCCATACGGGAGCGATTACTATTTCATCCTCCTTCTGAGTTCCATCTATCCGCTCGCGGCGCTGCCGCTCGTCCTGCGCCGTCTGAAGACCCTTGGACGCAGCGCCTATGAAGCGCTGTTCGTCTATGCGGCGCTTTTGCCCACGCCTGTGATCGTGCTGCCGATCGCGCATTTCTACGGTGAGCTGGATCGTCTGAACGTAGAGGCCGCCCTTTCCGGCACAGATGAGATCGATCCGACGCAGCTCCTCTCACTCCTCAGCATTGAGCCGAGCAGCAGTACGATCGCCTGCGCCGCGCTCACACTCGTCTGCGGCATCGTCAGTATCGTATCTGTCGTTCGTCTGACGAGAGACTGAGAAAGGGGGGATTCCTATGTTCTGTCCGAAATGTGACAAATTTGTCCCCTCCTCCGCGCGCAGGTGCCCGAACTGCGGCATCGAGATCATCTCCGGATTCTCCCCGAACTACGGCGCGGGATTCGACCTCGGTGCCGACGATACGGAGAGCTATAGTGACGCTCTGCCCCGCGCAGCGGATGACTCCGACCTTTACGACGACATCCCCGAGGAGGATGCGGCGGATGCGCCGCAGGAAGTGGAATCATCCTCCGGCATCGGCACAAAACTCAAATCGCTGTTTGGATTTGGAAAGAAATAGAAAAGGGCTGTGTACGAATCTGCGCGTACACAGCCCTTTGTTTTGGCGTATATGGTGCGATTGGCGCGAGTCGAACGCGCGACCCTCTGCTTAGGAGGCAGATGCTCTATCCATCTGAGCTACAACCGCAAGCAAGATAGATTGTATCAAACCGGGGCGCGATATGCAAGCCCTCGACACCGCAAAAAAGACGCCGAAAATCCCCTGTTCCGAATATTTTCTTGACCTGAACTATGCTCTAGGTATTATACTGAATATAAATGTATCAATGGAAAGGGGAACGATCTATGTATATTGTCAGCGAGTATATCGATAGGGACAAACTGCCGGCGGAGCGCGCCGACGAACTGATGACGGCGCACCGCGCATGGTTCAATGCGCATTTTGACCGCGGGGACTTCCTCATCGTAGGTGTCCGTACCTCGACATGGAGGGCGCGGGCATCATGATCGCGCAAGCGGAGAGCAGGGAAGCGCTCAAGGAGATCCTGCGCGGGGACGTGTTCTACGCGGACAACATGGCGCGCTATGAGGTGCACGAGTTCCGCGCCGCGATGGTTGCGGACAGCATCACCGCATACACAGGGAAATAATATCTATTGTATGGAAGGGGCATTTACAATGGCCACACAACTGCCA
This sequence comes from Selenomonas sp. oral taxon 137 str. F0430, assembly GCF_000183625.1. Classification (NCBI taxonomy): domain Bacteria; kingdom Bacillati; phylum Bacillota; class Negativicutes; order Selenomonadales; family Selenomonadaceae; genus Selenomonas; species Selenomonas sp. oral taxon 137. The sequence goes on along the minus strand of NZ_AENV01000005.1, from coordinate 7,795 downwards.
AAGATCGCGCTCGGTGCATGGGCATGGGGGAACGACGGCACATTCGGCACGAACTACACGGAGGAATCGCTGCGCCCGGTCTTCGACGCCGCGATGGCCGCGGGACTGAACCTCTGGGACACGGCGTACGCCTACGGCATGGGCACATCGGAGCGGATGCTCGCCGCGTTCCTCAAGGGGCTGCCGCGCGAGAAATACATCGTCTCGGATAAGCTCACGCCGCAGTGCATGAACTACGAATCAAATACGCCCGTGAAGGACATGTGGGAGCAGCAGTGCAAACTGCTCGGCATCGATACCATGGACATCTACTGGGTACACAACCCTGTCGACGCGCCGCGCTGGATCCGCGATCTTGCGATTTTCCTCAAGGATAAGAAAAATCCTCCCATGATCGGCGTATCGAATCACAACATCGACGAGATCAAGGAGGCGGACAGGATTCTGCGTGAGCACGGGCTGAAGCTCGGCGCCGTGCAGAACCACTACAGCCTGCTGAACCGCTCCTCGGAGGACTCCGGCATCCTCGCATACTGCCGCGAGAACGATGTGCATTTCTTCTCCTACATGGTGCTCGAGCAGGGCGCACTCTCGGGGCAGTATGACACGCATCACCCCATGCCCGAGGGCTCGGCGCGCGCAGCGACCTACAATCCCATCCTCGACAAAATCGAGGTATTAAACGCGTCGCTCAAGCTGCTCGCCGATAAGTACAACGTAGGCATCGCGCAGATCCCCGTCGCTTGGGCGATCGGCAAGGGGACGCTCCCCATCATCGGCGTCACGAAGCCGCATCACGTCGCGGATGCAGTCAAAGCCGCCGCGATTTCGCTCACGCCCGAGGAGATCCGGCTCCTCGAGGACACCGCGGACAAGCTGGATTTCAGCATCATCCGCGCATGGGAAAAGGAAATGAATTGACACCGCATCCGTAACGCGGTATTCTGAACCTAGGAGAACCTTAAAAGGAGGGATAAACGATGAAACAACTGCTGTCTATCATCACGGCGCTCTTCCTGATGCTGGCGGTGATCGGCTGCGGCTCTTCCGCCGGAACGAACGCCGACACGGACACTGCACCAAAGCAGGAGACCGCCGCCGCACCGAAAACAGCCCCGGGCAAAACGCTCGTTGTCTATTTCAGCGGTACGGGACGAACCGAGACGCTCGCAAAGAACGCGGCAAATATCCTCGGTGCCGACGTCTTTGAGATACAGCCCGCAGAGCCGTATACGAGCGAGGATCTGAACTACAACGACAAGACCTCACGCGCAACGCGCGAGCAGAACGATCCCTCCGCCCGCCCGAAGATCGCAAATAAGATCGAGAATTTCGATCAATATGATACCGTCGTGCTCGCCTATCCCATCTGGTGGGGACAGGAACCGCGCATCATCGACAGTTTCGTCGAGAGCTACGACTTTTCCGGCAAGACCATCGTTCCGATCTGTACCTCCGGCAGCAGCGACATCGACCGCAGTGCCGCGGCGCTCGCCATCAATATGACCGGCGCGGCGAACTGGAAAGAGGGCAAACGGTTCGAGCCCGACACCTCTAACGATACACTCGGCCAATGTTTTCAGGAAATCGGGCTGATCGAGTAGAATTTTTGTAAACTAAAAAGACGACAGATGAAACGTCTGCCGTCCTTTTATTTTGTCGTTTTCATGACCGCGCGGTTTCAATATTCCCTGAACCCAAAGTTCAGTTCGAGCCGCACGCCCGTCGTCGTATACTCCTTGAGCTTATAGATGAGCGGCTGCCAGCGTGCCGTATCAATGCGCCCATCTGCCGTTAAAAGTTTTTCATCCGCAAAGATCGCCGTAATGTGACAAACGACGATCGCGAACCAGTCCTTGCGCGTGATGGATTCGACGGTCGCCTCAATGTGAAAGGGGCATTCCGGAATGCGCACAGCCGCGACGGTCTCCCCAGGCAGCTTCGTAAATCCGCCGACGCCGAACTTATCCACGCAGTAGGTATAGCCGAGATTTTTCTTCACCTCAGAAAGTTTGCGCAGCCCCGTCAGGCGTTCGATCCGCTTAACGTTCTCATAGAGATTCGCACCCGGCAGGTTAAAAACCATATCCGCCCCCGCTTCTATGTTGCAAAATCCCTTGTTGCCCGCGCCGATTCCGATGACAATTGTTTGATCGAGCACCCACGAGGAGGAAAGCGGCGTTAAGGCGTCCTCCCCTGTCTCTTGATCCTTCGTCGTCATGAGCAGTACCGGGAAGCCATAGTAAAAGCCGGGGCGGTCGATTCGTTGAAACATCTTTTCCTCCTGTTCGTACACATATATGTTCTTTTTTATAGTAACACACACGTCAACGGGACTCCTTACCCACCATGCACAAAAACACAGCCCCCCTCTTGCCAAGGCGTGATATAATAGAAAAACATCAAGTTACAATATATGTGCGTCGCACAATGGGGAGCGGTGCGCCTCCGCAACATAAGTGACGCGGAAGTTTGGATGCAGAGCAAGGAACACGGCGTTGTGCCGCATCGTTTCGTGCAGCGTCGGCATCCGCCGCAGCCATTTTTAAGCCCCGCTTTTTTGGCAAGGCGGATGCCAAAGCGGTGCAGATTCAGTAAGTCAAAATCCTGCGTCACACTTTGGAAGGGAAATATATGAAATTATGCGAAAAGAAACATTCACCATCACAGGCATGACCTGTTCCGCCTGCGCGGCGCGCGTCGAGCGGGCGACGAAGAAAGTCGAGGGGACGGCGGATGTCAGCGTGAACCTGCTGACGAATACGATGATGCTTTCCTACGACGAAGGACGCACAAGTCCCGCCGCGATCATCTCCGCCGTGGAGGATGCGGGCTACGGGGCGAGCGTGAAGTCCGCGCCCGGCGCGCAGAGCGCATCGCCCGCCGCGACATCCGCGGAGGATAGCGCCGAAAAGGAGATCCGCGCGATGCGCGCGCGTCTCCTCATCTCGATCATCTTCCTCCTGCCGACGATGTATATCGCGATGCACCACATGTTCATGCCGCTCGGCATCCCGTACCCGTCATGGTTCGGCACGGTATTCCACGGAGCGGAGAACGCGCTGACATTCGCGCTCGCGCAGTTCGTGCTGATCCTGCCGATCATGTACGTCAACCGCGCCTACTACGTCCACGGTTTCCGCAACCTCCTGACGGGCGCGCCGAACATGGACTCGCTCGTCGGAATCGGCTCGATGGCGTCCGCCCTCTTCGGCGTGTTTGCGATGTTCCGCATGAGCTGGGGACTCGGACACGGCGATCTTGCGCTTGTGGAGGCATACGGCGAGAACCTCTATTTCGAATCCGCGGGCATGATCGTCACGCTCATCACCGTCGGAAAATATCTTGAGGCGCGTGCCAAGGGGCAGACGACGGGGGCGCTCCGTGCGCTCATGCAGCTCGCCCCCGCCGAAGCGCAGGTCATGCGGAACGGCGTTGAGGAAACCGTCTCCGTCGCATCGCTCACGGTCGGCGACATCATTGTCGTCCGCCCGGGCGCGCGCATTCCCGTCGACGGCACGGTCACGGAGGGCGCAACGAGTATCGACGAATCCGCCGTCACAGGCGAATCCATGCCCGTCCCGAAATCCGAAGGGGACACCGTGACCTCCGGCACGCTGAACGTCGAGGGGACGATCCGGTTCGCCGCAACGCGCGTCGGTGAGGACACGACGATCCGCCGGCTCATCCGGCTCGTGGACGAAGCGAGCGGGTCAAAGGCGCCGATCGCGCGCCTTGCCGACCGCGTGTCCGCCGTCTTTGTCCCCACGGTCATCGCAATCGCCCTCATCGCGGGCGGCGTGTGGCTCATGATGGGCGCGGATACGGAGTTTGCATTCTCCATCGTCATCTCCATCCTCGTCATCTCCTGCCCGTGCGCGCTCGGACTTGCAACGCCCGTCGCCATCATGGTCGGCACGGGGCGCGGCGCGGCGCACGGCATCCTCATCAAGTCGGGCGAAGCGCTCGAAACGGCGGGGCATATCGACACGGTTCTCATGGACAAGACGGGCACGCTCACTGCGGGACGCCCGCAGCTCGTATCGATCGCGCCCGCGGGCATGACAGCGGACGAGCTTATCGCGCTCACCGCCGCGCTCGAAGCGGGGAGCGAGCATCCGATTGCCGCCGCCATCACGGGCTATGCGGCGGAACACGGTCTCAGCGTCCCGCCCGTCACGGACTTTCAGGCGGTCTTCGGCAAAGGCGTGCACGGCACAGTCGGCGGTGCGCCTTGTGCGGCAGGCAACGCCGCCCTGCTCGATGAAATGGGGATCACGCTCCCCGATACCGTCCGCGCGCGGATGGAGGAGATGGCAGACCGCGGGGAGACCGCGCTCATCGTCATTCGCAATCGGCGCATCGCGGGACTCCTCGGCGTACGCGACGCAGAGAAGCCGACGAGCGCCGCGGCCGTCGCGCAGATGAAGCGCATGGGGCTGACCCCGGTCATGCTGACGGGCGACGATGAGCGCACGGCACGCACGATCGCCGCGCGGCTCGGCATCGAGACCGTCATCGCGGGCGTCCTGCCGAGCGATAAGCGCGCCCACGTCGAGCGGCTGCAAGCGGACGGTCACCGCGTCGCCATGATCGGCGACGGCGTGAACGACGCGCCCGCCCTCGTGCAGGCGGATCTCGGCATTGCCATCGGCGCGGGCACGGACGTCGCCATCGAGAGCGCGGATGCCGTGCTCGTGCGCAGCGACCTGCTGGACGCCGTATCTGCAATGCGCCTCTCCCGTGCGGTCATGCGCAATATCAAGGAAAATCTCTTCTGGGCGTTTTTCTACAACATCATCGGCATCCCGCTCGCGGCGGGCGTGCTCTATCCCGCGTTTGGCATCAAGCTCTCGCCCATGATCGGCGCGGCGGCGATGAGCCTGTCGAGCGTCTGCGTCGTGCTGAACGCCCTGCGCCTGCGCTTTTTTGCCATCGCGCACGAGGAGAAGGCTGCGACGGATGCGCCCACGGCGGAGGTCAATATTTTGGAGCTTTCACTCCCCGATGATCGGGGTGAAGATATGGAGGAGTCTGCCGCCGGCAGCTCCGGAAAGGAAGGAAAAATCATGGAAAAAACAATCAACGTCAAGGGCATGACCTGCCCGAACTGCGTCAAGCACGTCACGAAAGCGCTCTCCGGCATGGAGGGTGTCTCGGACGTCAGCGTCAGCCTCGAGGCGGGCACGGCAACCTTTAAGGCCGCACGCGACATCCCGAATACCGAGCTTTCCGCCATCCTCGACGACGCGGGGTATGAGCTGGGCTGACCTCGACACCTCCCAACCGACGAAAATCTCTTTGTAAATTACAACAATGCCCCGACAACGATACTGAAATAGTACCGTCGTCGGGGCATCTCCATGTCGCCGGATTTTTATTTCTAAATTGCTCCATGCTTTGGATCATTGTATAATATAATAAACTATTACGGCACCTTTTTTCAACACGAAATACAAGAAAGGGAACAAGCGATGCTCCGGGTATTACATAGAATAGAGATTTTGGATAAATATACAGTCAGAGAAATACAGCCTAGAAGCACTAGCAGGGCGTTGATTTCACAAACCCTCACGACATGCCTCGAAACGAATCAATCGGGTGAGGATTCTATCCGTGAGATAGAAGCATATCTATTAAGCACCGGATGGGAAGTGAAAAAATAAAGGCGATCACCGGAACACATTCCCTAAGCACAAAGAAAGACAGATACATAGCTGTTGTCGAAACGGCAAAAAATGATTCGTATAATCCGGTCGTTGTAATCAAATATGACGATACTCTTACTCGCTTGAATTTATAAAGCAAGGTTTATCTGAACAAAACCGTGATCAATGAAAGGAAGATTGATATGAGAGGCGCTGTACATATATATGTAAATAAAAAGGATAGAGAAATTTCCTTACTCAAAGAGTATAAAACAAAAATTGGATATTGGACAGGTATGGGCTGCCTGATTCAAACGGATCGAGAATCATTAAAAAAGGAGGTTCTTATATGTATACGAGACAGTATCTCCGCCTATCAACAAGAAATCGAACCAACAGAACCGTTTAAATCCTCTCCATACAAAACATGGAATAAGTTTTTTAAATATCATGACTCCATATCTTGCGAGTATGACTTAGAAACGGGGAGTGTATAATAAACTGTGTAAGTAGGAAGACAGCTTAGGAGCACTCCCCGTGAGGGGAAGTCAAAAACTAAGGAGGAACCCTTATGTCAAAGAGGCTCCCACGGCGCAGTGCAACGCTCGCCAAGGCAATTATCGAAGAGTATCAGCCCAAGAGTGTAGAAGACATGCAAAACGCCCTCAAAGAAATCTTCGGTCCCATGTTTGAAGCCATGCTCAACGGCGAGATGGAAAACCATCTCGGTTACATGAGCAACGAGCGCAGCGAAAGGATACAGCAAATCGCCGCAACGGATATACCCCCAAAGTCCTCAAAACCTCAGCAGGCGAGGTTCCCATCAGCGTCCCAAGAGACCGTGACGGCTCTTTTACACCGCAAATCGTTCCCAAAAGACAGACGGACGTTTCGTCCATTGAAGGAAAAGTCCTCGCGATGTATGCCAGAGGAATGAGTCAGCGAGACATCTCCTCCACCATCGATGACATCTATGGCTTTATGCTCAGTGCCGAGCAAATCTCGCATATTACAGACAGTGTGCTTGACGAGCTGCATGAATGGCAAAATCGACCGCTCAAGGCATTTTATCCATTTGTCTTCGTTGACTGTATCTATGTTTCAATGCGCGGTGACAAAGGCGTATCTGATCAAGCGGTATATGTGATCCTCGGATATGATCTGAAAGGCAAGAAAGACGTTCTAGGGCTATGGATGGGCGATACGGAAAGCAAACATCACTGGATGCAGGTATTGACGAGATCAAAGCACGCGGCGTACAGGACATCGGCTTCATATCAATGGACGGAGTGAGCGGCCTGGAAGACGGCGCAAAGTCGATCTTTAAGAACGTGGTGGTACAGCGGTGCATTGTTCACCTGATACGCAATTCTCTTAAATACGTTCCGAGCAAGGATTACAAGGCATTTACGGCACAACTTAAAAAGATCTATGGGGCAGTTAGCCTTCGGGCTGCACAGAGCGAATTTGAGAAATTCTGTGAGACTTGGAGCAAGTATCCGGGGGCAATTCGCGTATGGAAGGACAACTTCCGGCATGTTGAACAACTTTACCAATATGGCAGTGATGTCCGTCGTGTCATGTACACAACAAATGCGATAGAGAGCGTCAATGCAAGTTTTCGCAAAGTAACGAAGCAGGGGCATTTCAAAGCGAGACGGCTGTGTTCAAGGTGTTTTACTTACGGATCAAGGAGCTGTACAAGAAGTGGAAGGGACACTCCATTCAGAACTGGGCGATTGTGATGAATCAACTCTGTATTGATGAGCGGCTCGGACAGATGATCCGAAAATATTCTGCTCTATAAGAAACTTACACACTTTACTTGACATACCTCCGATAATTGGGATCACGGCAAGGGCGAAGCAAGGCTGGGCTCTTTCCTTAGAGATGCATATATCGTCCAGCAATCCGGCCTACGACGTACATTTGCTTATAAAACGACATACGACCTTAGTTATCCTATAACGGATCTGGTTCATGAATAAGAGGAGCTGGCCAAATGAAATCCTACTTCGTCATAAAGGTGCTTGCTGTCATCATGGGGATCGGTCTTACCCTTTATGCATGGCTTCTTGCATACTCCTATTATACGCCCGTCTGCTTGCCGGAGACCACAAATATAGCCGGGTTCGCTACCAGATGTA